>CALBGK010000096.1 GCA_937893115.1 uncultured Erysipelotrichaceae bacterium
TTTGTAGCATTATCTTTATTAAGCTTGCGATAATCTTTAAGCACAGTCATCAATATATCAAAATCGATAAACATATCATCGATGATGCCGTTATTGATTTTATCAGCCAATAATAAACTCTCTGCATACATGCATAAAATATAATCAGAATAAATCTTAGTGCCATATTCATTTTCTAAAATCGGCATAGAATAATTTCTCGTCTCTTCAATGATGCGTAAGTTCATATTATCTTTTAAGTCTCTATGACTTGCGATATGATTGAAATAATTGGTGAGAAAGTGTCTTTTTGAAGATGACATCTTCTGATAGCCAAATAGATGAGCATCCACTCTATGTTTAGTATTATCTGCAATCTTCATCATCTCATCTAAAGTAATCTCCTTAGCTAAGACGACAGATTTAAGACCTTTTTTCAAAAAGAATGAAGCATCTAGAGAATTAGTCATCAAAGTATCGCTTTCATATATCATCTTTTTTTCTATACCCAATTCTCTAGCTGCCTCTAAAACTGCTAAATCAGCAAAGTAGATGCCATCGACGTCTAAATCTTTAAGAAAGTGTAAATATTCATACAATAATGATATATCTTCTTCTTTGACCATGGTGTCCATCAGGACGTAAAAATCAAGACTCAGAGCCTTACATCTTTTAGCGATAGCTTGCATATCACTAAGAGAATAGTAGTGACGATCAGAAAAATAGGATCCACATATTACTCCATCCACATATGGAAATATGGCATCCAGTCTATCTTTAGACGATAAGGTACATAATAAATTCATAGTGATATTCTAACACAATCATGATAAAATAGCTTCATGATGACTAAAAAACTAACCTATTTATCTCTATTTCTAGCTTTACATATATTCTTGAGTTTTTTCTATATTCAAGTCAGCGATAATTTGCGCATCTATTTCACATATTTAATCGTAATGAATATCGCTATAATATTTCCGCCAAAAATTGCCTTGGGTTACGCTATAATCGAAGATTTATTAGCATTCTTCATATATCCGACCGGACCTTTTTTTATCGGCTACACTTTAACAGCATTAGCTGGTATGGCCATCTATCTATTATTCTTAAATAAGAAGGTCACTATTACTAGAATTATCCTAGCCAAGACTTCAGTAAATATCTTCTGCAATATCATCTTGAATAGTCTATGGTCAGCCATCTTATATTCTAAGGGCTTTATCTATTATTTAATAAGTGGCAGTATAAAAAATATCATCTTATTACCTATAGAAATAATCTTATTTATCATCTTCTATAAACTAATCTATCCATACCTTGTAAAGATGGATTTAATTAAAGATGATGGAAATAAAAAAATAAGCTTTCAATCAAAGAAAGCCCAACCACAATAAGTGTATATTAAGTAAACTATATAGCCATATAAGCCAATAGAATCAAAGAAATTTTTCAATTCAGGTATCATGATATAGCCTAAGTCCCATACTAAGAAAAAGATGAAGACAAAGGATATGAT
>CALBGK010000097.1 GCA_937893115.1 uncultured Erysipelotrichaceae bacterium
CCCAATCGCCAGTTGAACCTTTGCCCTTACTTGTGATAGTACCACCATTGACAACTAATTCACCACGATTCATAGCGATGCCACCTGCAGCACCATAAACAACACCACCATTGATAGTTAAAGTGCCATTATGAGGATGATAAATCGCATAGTCAGCTACAGATATTAATTCGCCGCCATTGATAACTACTTCACTATGTGTATCCACATCATTACCATTGCCAGATATCGCATACCAACCAGCTTCTATTTTACCGCCATTGATAGTCACATTAGCGCCATCCATTACACCAACACCAAATTGGCCTTTATTAGCAGGATCATCAGCAATAACTGAGTAGATATAACCACTTTCCATCACAAAATTAGTATCTTCACCAGTTACATAAACTAATGCAGTAGTATTAGAACCGCCATATACTGATTCAGAGAAGATTCTACCACTACCAACTGAATCTTTTAGAGTGAATGTGCCACCATTGATAACTAGTTTGCCAAGACCATTATCTACTTCTAAATTTTTACCATTTAAATCTAGAGTTAAGGTCTTTCCGACAGTTAAACCAACACCTACAAGGTCAACATCTTTTACAAGCTGAACAGTTGCTCCTTCAGCTGCACCTTTAACAGCGTCTGCTAAAGTAGTATAACCAACACCATCGACACATGCTACTGCACTTTCAGCATCGCATGCTAAATCATCATCTGCACTAATTGGCATAATAATAGCCATACACATCAGTAGAGACAATAAACTAATAAATACTTTCTTCATATTGATTCTCCCTTTGATAACTAAGTATGTAATTCCATAGTTAATTGTAAAACGAATACCCCCCCCCGTCAACTTGATAATTAAAAACTCTCTAAAATAAATTAGAGAGTTTAGAAAAGTTAAATATTTTTAACTTATAAAATTATAGAGTATTTAAGTATTTAATTGTTCTTACCATCTGAGAAGTGTAAGAATTTTCGTTATCATACCATGCCACTGTCTGTACTTCATAAGTATCTTCAGCAACCTTAGTTACCATTGTTTGTGTAGCATCGAAGATTGAACCATGAGTTTCACCGATGATATCACTAGATACTAGTGGTTCTTCAGTATAACCATATGATTCATTAGCAACTGACTTCATGTATGCATTGATTGTTTCAGGAGTAACTTCTTTATCAGACTTAACAACTGAAATTAAGATTGTAGTTGAACCTGTAGGAACTGGAACACGTTGTGCAGAACCGATTAATTTACCAGCCAATTCAGGAATTACTAAGCCGATAGCTTTAGCGGCACCTGTTGTATTAGGAACGATATTTGCTGCAGCAGCTCTAGCACGACGTAAGTCACCTTTACGGTGTGGTCCATCTAATACCATTTGGTCACCAGTATAAGCGTGAACAGTAATCATGATACCAGATTGAATAGGCACAAAATCATTTAATGCCTTAGCCATAGGTGCTAGACAGTTAGTAGTACAGCTTGCTGCTGAAATGATATTATCTTCTGGTTTTAAAGTTTCGTGGTTTACATTATAAACTATAGTTGGAAGATCATTGCCAGCAGGAGCAGAGATGACAACCTTCTTAGCGCCAGCTGTGATATGAGCCATTGCTTTTTCTTTCTTAGTGTAGAAAC
>CALBGK010000098.1 GCA_937893115.1 uncultured Erysipelotrichaceae bacterium
ATGGAACTATTCTCCCATCGATTAGAGATAATATAAATTCTTCTAAAGCTAATACTCTAGGCTCTATTGAGCCGATGATAAATATCATTAAACAATATGAAGGTATTGTCGATGGGCAAGAGTGGGAAGCTAGCAGAGAAGAATTATTGGTTTTATTGGAAGATTATAGAAATGATATTGTAAATGAGATAAGTGATACTGAAACTATAGCTAAACAAGCCGATAATATCATTAATAATACAAATACCTTAATCTTTATCTTAGATTTTTTGCCAGCTGATGAAAGCGGTCAGGTTGAACAAGCTAAGCTGGTATTAACTGATTTAGTAAGTAAAGCTACATCCATTAAATCGGTTTGCGATAATCGCTTAAAAGTTCAAGGATTAAGCTTAAATGATTATTTGTTGCTAGCGGATGATATTATTAATACTATCTCACAAAGCGAATTGATTAATAATGACTTAGCTATTAAATTTCAAGAAGATATCAATAGTTTAAATACTAATCTTTCAAATAACTACGTTCTTAAAGAACATTATCCTGATTTGACTGATGAATATATGCAAACTGTCAATCTAGTAATAGGCCAACTTAAGAGCCAAGTCGATAATTATATCGAACAGATTAATGCTTTAATAGCAGGACAAGCTGAAATTGCGGCCAGAGAAGCAGAGCTCAATAGTGCAAGTGCTCAGATTGATAGTGGCTATAATGAATTAAATAATGGTCAGAAACAAATTGATGACGCTAAAATTGAATTAAATGATGCCCAAAAAGAAATAGATAATGGTTGGGTTAAATATTATGATGGCTTAGCTGAATTAGAAGATGGCAAAAAAGAGCTAGAAGAAAAGCGTGAAGAAGCTGAAATTGATATAGCTCAAGCTAGACAAGATATAGCCGATTTGCCAGATGCTGAGTGGACTGTCCTAGACCGCAGTGGTAATTATTCCCACGCACTATTTGATGGTACCGTCGACCAAATGGCTAATATCGGTTATGTATTCCCACTTTTATTCTTCCTTGTGGCCGCTTTAGTATGTTTAACGACTATGACGCGGCTAATCGATGAAGAAAGAGGCCAGATAGGTATCTTTAGCGCTCTTGGTTTCAGTAATAATAAGATTATATCTAAATATTTGATCTACGCCTGCATTGCATCGCTAATCGGCGCTATTATTGGTATTCCTATCGGCATGGCCATATATCCTACTATTATCTATAACACTTGGAAACTCATGTATACCTTGCCAGAGATGATAATAGTAGCTCCATTACCGGTTGTCATTATTGGTGTATTATCATTTACTGTCTTAATGATGTTAGTAACTTATTTTGTGGCTCGTAAGACCTTGATTGAAAAACCAGCTGAACTCATGCGTCCAAAGGCACCTAAAGAAGGCAAGAAGATCTTCTTAGAGAAAATAGGCTTTATTTGGAAGAATCTCTCTTTCTTAAGCAAAATATCTGCTCGAAATATATTTAGATATAAATCACGTTTCTTAATGACTGTCATTGGTGTAGCTGGCTGTACTTCATTACTAGTGATGGGTTTTGGTATCAAGGACTCTATCTCTGATATCATCAATATCCAATATGGCGAAGTATTTAAGTATACCGAGACTATTTCGCTTGAAGACGATGACCATCTAGACGATTTGATGAATGAGCTCAGTGGTGATGAAAATATCAAAGTAGCTAGTCCATTTATGGAATATTCATCTAAGGTTTACATCGATGATGAACCTGTCATCACAGTTGAAGTATATGATGAAAAAGATATTGAGAAACTGGCTGATTTAAGAACTAGAGAAGGTCATGAACAATTGAGCATTGATGATGGAGTAGTAATATCAGAGAAATTCGCTACTAGTCATAATCTAAATGTTGGTGATACCATCACCATTGAATCTACTAATGGTATTAGAAGTGATGTCGAGATTAGTGGTATATGTGAACTATATTTTGAACATTATCTATTCATGTCAGATGATACCTATCAAGCGACATTCAATGAGCGAGTTCACAATGATAAAATAGCTATCATCGCTTTAGATACTGATAAGCTCATTGATGATTATGATACTTATGAATATATCACTTCCATTGTCGATTTCAGCGGAATTATAGATAGCTTCCAAACGATGATAGGAGCTCTGGACTTGATAATCCTTGTCATCATTGTAGCTGCTGGTTCTTTGGCTTTAGTAGTCTTAATCAATTTAAGTGAAGTCAATATTTCTGAACGTATTAGAGAGATAGCGACATTTAAAGTATTGGGTTTCTATGATGGCGAAGTAAATTCCTATATCTTTAAAGAAATCATCGCCTTGACCATCATTGGTGCCCTTATTGGTCTCCCGCTAGGTAAGCTTGAACATACCTTTGTCATGCAAGTAATAGATATGGATATGATCATGTATGGTAAAAATATCGCTTGGTCATCTTATCTATTTGGTTTCTTGATAACTATGGTCTTTACTGTCTTAGTATTATTGATTATGTCAAGGAGCCTAAAGAAGGTTAAGATGGTTGAATCTTTAAAGAGCGTTGAATAGGACAAAAGATATCTATTAAGCTATAATTAAGAAAAAGAAAGAAGGATAAAAAAATGAAATTTTATATCTGTAACCACTGTGGTAACATCATCACAAAACTAACTGATTCTAATGTCCCAGTTATGTGTTGTGGCGAAGAAATGGCTGAACTAGTTCCTAATACTAAAGAAGCAGCTGTTGAAAAACATAAACCAGTTATCGTTGAAGAAGATGGAAAACGCTATGCTGTAGTTGGAAGTGTTGTACATCCAATGACAGAAGAACACTACATCGAATGGATAGTAGCAGACTATGGTGATCACTATCGTGCATATCATTTCCATGCAGGCGATGAACCAAAAGTTAAATTATGCAAGAAGTGTGAAGTGGTAGACATCTATGCTTATTGCAACCTTCACGGCTTGTGGAAAATGGATAAATAATTAAAATTATTAGTTAAGGCTTCAGTCAAATTGACTAGGCCTTTTTTAATAACTGCCTTCAAAACGAAGTGATATAAAGTTATTTAGAAAAATATATCATGTGAATATATCGATACTAAGGACTGCTTAGTTGTAAATACAATTGCTAAATAAGTAAATTTTTGTATTGGACATGTTTGTTTAATTATATTTATTTAGTTTGTGATAAAATATATATGTTTATATAGTAAAAGGAAAGTAAATATGTCGAAAGAAGTTTTTAATTTTGACTTCTGCGGTCGTAAATTGAGCGTCGAGACCGGTGAAGTCGCTAAACAAGCAGGAGGTTCGGTCTTAGTTAGATACGAAGACACAGTTGTCTTATCGACAGCAACTGCATCTTCACAAGCTAAGGATACCGATTTCTTCCCGTTAACTGTCAGTTTTGAAGAAAAACTATACTCTGTCGGTAAAATCCCTGGTGGCTTTTTAAGAAGAGAAGGACGTCCTTCTGAACACGCCACTTTAACAGCTCGTCTAATTGATAGACCAATTAGACCATTATTCCCTGAAGGCTTCCGTAATGAAGTTCAAGTAGTTAATACTGTCTTATCGGTAGATACAAATTGCAGTGCTGAGATGGCTGCTCTATTTGGTTCTTCTCTAGCTTTAGGTATTTCTAATATTCCATTTGATGGACCAGTAGCTGGTGTCATCGTCGGTTATGTTGATGGTGAGTATGTCATCAATCCTAGCGTTGAACAGATGGAAAAATCGCTCATCAATTTGACGGTTGCCGGAACTAAAGATGCCATCAACATGGTTGAAGCTGGAGCTAAAGAAGTCAGTGAAGACTTGATGCTTGGGGCATTGATGTTTGGTCATGAACACATTAAGATGTTATGTGCTTTTGAAGACGAAATCATCCAAAAATGTCAAAAGGAAAAGATGGAAGTTAAACTCTATGAGATTGATTCTGCCATCAAAGAATATATCGATGAAAATGCTAAAGAGCGCTTAGTTGAAGCTGTTTCAATCAAACAAAAACTAGAGCGTTATGGTACGATAGATAAGATTACTGAAGAGATGGTTGAACACTTTGAAACTTTAGAGTATCCAAGTGAAAAGGATAAAGAAAAGGCTAAGAAACAAGCGTCTGAATATTGTACTGAAATTGTGGCAATGGAAGTTAGAAGATTGATTTCGGTTGAAAAGATTAGACCTGATGGCCGTGCTACAGATGAAATTAGACCGCTTAATTCACAAGTAGATATCTTACCTCGCACTCATGGTTCAGCTCTATTCACTAGAGGTGAGACTCAAGTATTATCGGTTACGACACTTGGCCCTTTAGGTGATAATCAAATCATTGATGATTTGACTGAAGTAGAAGAAAAACGCTTTATGCATCACTATAACTTCCCGCCTTATTCAGTTGGTGAAGTAGGTAGAATGGGTAATCCTCACAAGCTTCTATCTGTGCTGGCACGATGTCTTTAATGGCCGCTGGTGTTCCGATTAAAGCGCCAGTAGCAGGAATTGCTATGGGTCTTATCACTTATGGTGACCACTATACTATCTTGAGTGATATTCAAGGCATGGAAGACCACTATGGTGATATGGATTTCAAGGTAGCAGGCACTTCTGAAGGTATTACTGCATTACAGATGGATATCAAGATTAAAGGTATTTCTAAAGAGATATTAAAAGAGGCTTTGGAACAGGCTAAAAAGGGTCGTGAAGTAATCATGGCCAATATGATGGAAGCTATCAGCGAACCTCGTAAAGAAGTATCTAAGCATGCTCCTAAGATGGTAATGATGAATATTCCTTTCGATAAGATTCGTGAAGTTATTGGTACAGGCGGTAAGATGATTAATCAGATTATCGAAGAATGCGACAATGTCAAGATCGATATTGAAGATGATGGTCGTTGCACAATTT
>CALBGK010000099.1 GCA_937893115.1 uncultured Erysipelotrichaceae bacterium
TGGGTTGCAGATCGGTCAATTGAAGTTTCAAACCCAAAAATGCACCAGTTTCATTTATTACCTCTCCTTCAGAACTATCCTTGATATCTAAGAATAGGCCCTTATTGTTTATTGTGGTTCCTTCGTATGTATTAGATTGAACTATGACACCTGTCTCCATATTATTGCATATTGTGAACCATTGGTAATTGATATCGATTACCAAGCCATGGTTGTCCATTTTTCCTGCGGCCATGACGACAACACTTGCAGATAAGATGATCAGCATGGATAAGATAAAAGACGTGATATGTTTTTTCTTCATTATGGTATGCCCCCTTCTTTTGATGTCATTTTCGCAAAAAAAAGAAATGATTTCAATAATATCTTTATTAATATGGCGCTTATATGTAAACATAAGAAAAAAACAGGATTTATCTCATGAATCATAAATAATTGAATGATGAGAGAATGTCCATTGTGTAAAAATAGAGATAGCGAATATTTTTATCTAGGTTCTAAGGGTTTGTATTGTCGAAAATGCATAAGGTTCAAGAGAGTGTTGATAGAAGAAGATCTCGCTTCTATCGATTATCAGATAAACGATGAAGCATATAATTACACCTATTCCTTTCCTTTGACCAAATATCAGAAAATAGCCTCTCATAAGTGCCTGAGCGAAATAAAAAGGAAGAATGTTCTCCTGCATTGCGTATGTGGTGCTGGCAAGACCGAAATCGTTGTTGAGACCATGGCACATTATCTGAAAGACAAAAGAAAGATATGTTATGCAATAGCGAGAAAAGAGGTGGTGATCGAACTGGAAAAAAGATTCAAGATATTATTTCCTAAAGCGAAGGTAGTATCGGTATATGGGGGGCATCATAGCGAGCTATACGGCGATATCATCGTATGCACGACCCATCAATTATATCGTTACCCCAAAACGTTCGATCTATTGATACTCGATGAAGTTGATGCCTTTCCTTTTAAAGGCGATGATGTGTTGTTTGAGATAGCTAAAACTTCATGTATAGGTCATATAATCTTCTCTACCGCCACCATTGATGGCAGGCTGATCCAGGAGCTAAAAGAAGGAAAGACTTCATTGGTATCCCTTGATTTGAGACCACATCTAAAGCCATTGATAGTGCCGAAGCTCGTGTGCAGCATCAAAGCTTATCTGCTAGTTTATTTATTGATCCTGATAAGAAGGAGCAAAAGGCAGATGATAGTTTTTGTCTCCTCTAAACAAATGGCTAAAAATCTTTGTTTTGTTTATAAGTTTTTTACAAGTGCTACATATGTATATAGTGATCTGAAAAACAGAAGAAAAAATATCGATGATTTCAAGAACAAAAAGGTCAAGGTCATCTTTGCAACAACAGTGCTTGAAAGAGGTATCACCATCAAAGGAGTAAGCGTGGTCATATTAAATTTTCACGATGGTGTTTTTGATGAGGCCAGCTTGGTTCAAATGCTGGGAAGGGTGGGCAGAGACTTTAATGATCCTTATGGTGATGCTTATATTTTGACCAATAAAAGATCAAGATCGATTAAAAAAGCTATAAATACGATAAGAAAGGCCAATGATAATGCGTTGTCTATACTGCGACAAGAAATATCAAAAAATTAGAATGATTAATTTATTTGAAGATGATCCGTTATGTGCAGAATGCCGTAAAAAATTAAAAGGCAAGATAAGAAGGACCAGGATTGAAGGGATAAATGTCTACTATCTGTATGAATATGCCGATCTTTTTAAAAGCGCATTGTTGCAATACAAGGAAGTGCACGATGAAGCATTAAAAGAAATATTCATCTATCCTTATGGCGATATCGCCAGGATTTTATTAAAAAAGTATAAGGTATTATATGTGCCGAGTTCTAAAAAGAAATATCAGGAAAGAAATTTTGTGCCGATGGAAAAGATATTGGAGCGTTATGGTGCCATGAAATATGCCGATGTATTGATGAGAGAAGAACTGGTCCAGGCCAACAGATCACTTGCTGAGCGAAAAAAGATGATCGATAATTATTACATACCAAAGAAAATTGATAAAAGAGATCATACCCTGGTAGTAGATGATGTCTTGACAAGTGGCTCGTCGTTGAAAGGGGTCATCAAAGCTATCGATAATAGGACGAAGCATATATTGATATTTGTTTTGGCCATCGTTAGATACGATCCTAAAAGTTTAAATACAAATAAAAAAATGTTAGAATAAAGTTAAATAAATAACAATAAAGGAGACTACAATATGTTAGGAAAGGTTAAACGATTTAATAAGTCGAAAGGTTTCGGCTTCATTACTGCTGATGACGGACGTGATGTCTTTTTCCATTACTCTCATATCGATATGGAAGGTTTCAAGACGATCGATGAAGGTGCCCGAGTTTCATTTGACCTTGTAGAGACTGAAAGGGGCTTACAGGCCCACAACATCAAAGAAGTTGAGGAATGAATGGTTGGTCTTATGACCGACCATTATTATGATATAATGGTTAAAAATTGATTGGAGGAATTTATGGGATTAATAGATCGCCTATTTAATACAGATAAGAAGATTCTGGCTGATATAGAGAAAAAGGTTAAGCCCACTGAAGATTATTCTAAACAGATGGAAGAGCTTAGCGATGAAGAACTCAGAGCCAAGACTGATGAATTTAGAAATAGATTAAAAAATGGTGAAACATTGGATGATATCATGTGTGAAGCTTTCGCCGTAGCTAGAGAAGCTGCCAGAAGAGTCATTCATGAATATCCATACTTTTGCCAATTAGAGGGTGCCTGTGTCTTGCACGGCGGCGATATAGCTGAGATGAAGACAGGTGAAGGTAAGACACTTACTTCAGTCATGGCAGTATACTTAAATGCCTTAGAAGGTAAGGGTGTCCATGTCATCACTGTCAATGAATATCTAGCTAAAAGAGACTCAGAGTGGATGGGTGAGATTCACCGTTTCTTAGGACTTACAGTTGGTTTAAATCTTAGACAATTAACTCCCGCTCAAAAAAGACAGGCTTATATGTGCGATATCACT
>CALBGK010000100.1 GCA_937893115.1 uncultured Erysipelotrichaceae bacterium
GGCGTAAAGATTGACCGTGATGATGTCTATATCAAATTAACTCATGAGCTGCATCAATTTGATGGTATTAGATTCTTAAATAAAAATGATGATGGATTAATTATTAACTATCTATATTTAAATGATTTATTAGTAAGCAAAGCCAATAAAAATGATATTGTCAAAATCAAGTGTGATTTTAAAGTTAAAGTTAATGATGAGGTTATTAAGACTTCTGATTATCTATTAGAAAAATCCTATGACAAACTAAATAATATTCAAAGGCTAGGCTTAGAAGTAAAGGTGGTCAGTTTTAGCTTAAATGATATCAAAGTAGAAGCCAAAAGTGATATACGCTTAGAAAGAGCACAAAAGCTTAAAAGCGCTAAAGAAGATATCTATAAACAAATCAATAAATTAAAAGATAGCCCTTATTTCATCAAAGAAATCTCTTATCAATTAGATGATGTCTTTATTCCTAATAAACTTATTAACGAGCTTAGAAGAAACTTGGTCATTAAGCTAGATGAGAAAAGGGCAAGCGGTTTTAAAAGAAATAAATCTATAACTAATTATTCTTTATTAGAAATAAGTGAAGCCTTAAATGGGCCTTTAGCACAGTATGGCAGTTATATATGTCATCAAGATGATAAATATCTTGTCTATAATGTCATAAATACAAGTTCCATTTATCCACTTTCTAATTATGCGGTCGTTAGTGAACTTGGAGCTCTTTTTAATGATGCTGACCACAAGATAGCCTATTATACTTTAAATACTAGTAATTCATATGCCTATGAGTTGCTTCGCAAACTTGGTTATGAAGCTATCATTTTATCTTCAGAATTAAATCTTGAACAGACAAATACCTTATATGAGGCCTATTTAAGACGCAATAATGATAAAGCTGTCCCATATTATTTCAAGCGTGGTCACCGCGTTTTGATGTATCTAAAAAAAGATCCTATGTATATGTTAGAGAAATCTAAAGGCTATATACAAAGTGGCAAAGATAGCTTATTAGTAAAAAGAGATGATGACAAGACTTTAGTCATCGAAGAAGATTATAGAAGAGATGGTTTTGATGACTATAA
>CALBGK010000101.1 GCA_937893115.1 uncultured Erysipelotrichaceae bacterium
GACAATGTTGGCAAAAATACCAACGCCAAATTCTGTGTGGACATGAATAATATCAAAATTTAATTTCTTTAAATCTTCAATGAAGAGATAATGAATTGGACTTGCCATAGCATAACCATATAACTGCTTAAGCTCAATGCCTGGCAGACGAATAATCTTGCCTTCTTGTTTGATCTTCATGATACCTGGATAGGTACATACCACATAGGCATCATGTCCATATTTCTCTAATTCTTTGCGCAATAATTCAATGGATGTGACTACTCCATTGACATCGGGTAAATAAGTATCTGTAAATAGAGCTACTCGCATTAACACTCCTCAACTTTCATCATTTTGACATATAAGAAACACAAACTGCCGACGATTATCATCAAGTAGTAAGTTAAAAAACGCCATATCAACATTACCGTAGTTACTAAGGATGTATCAAAGAGATTGGAAAACATCATGATAAAGATGGCTTCTGTTCCACCGCTAGCACCAGGAATAGGTATTAGGCCAGAGACGATAGATACAAAGGAACCCATAGCTAAACAGTTTAGGAATAAATCAAAATCGGGATCGATGCCTAGAGCGACAAATATCGCAAAAGGAATAGAATAATATATCACTAGCCTGATGACACATAAAATGACAGAAATTAATAACTCCTTCTTATGATCTTTTAAATGAGCAGCCTCATAGGTGAACTTGTTAAGCTGAGTATTGATGCTATCCAAAGTCTTCTGCTTGTCTTTGATAATATGTAACTTAAAGGCTATATCAATGCCTTTGGTCGATATCCACTCATGAACCTTCTTAAATTTAGCCAAGGCATATAACATAAAGATAATAAAAGCATTTAAAGTAAAACCTATCAAGACAAAGATGAATAGATTGGAATATTCATTATAAAAAATTGGAAATTTTAAAATGATTAAAATAAGTCCTAATATGCACATAGTCGTCTGATAGACTATAAATTCAGTCCATAATACCGAACCAGCTTCACCTGTCTGTACACCTTGTTTCTTAAAAACATAGAACTGAGCTATTTGTCCTCCAGATGCACTTGGTGTGATACCGTGGAAGAAAGAGGCTACTAAGGCATTGATATAACCCTGCCTTATTCGATATTTAGGATGAGTAATCCTCGTGAAAAGAGTAAGCACTAAACCGACTGAATATTGCCAAAAAAAGACCATCAAAAGGCATACGATCATATATTCTACTTTAAT
>CALBGK010000102.1 GCA_937893115.1 uncultured Erysipelotrichaceae bacterium
AATCTTGAATTTGATATAATAATTTAGTCAGGGGAGGAATCCATGTTTTTAAAAAGAATTGAAATGCAAGGATTTAAATCATTTGCTGATAAAGTAAGCATCAATTTTGATCACAGTGTGACTGGCGTTGTCGGTCCTAATGGTTGTGGTAAGAGTAATATTTCTGATGCGATTAGATGGGTATTAGGCGAACAGAGCATTAAATCTTTGCGTGGAGAAAAAATGACTGATGTCATATTTGCAGGTAGTGAAAATAGAAAAGCCTTAAACATGGCGGAAGTTACTCTCGTATTTGATAATTCTAGACACAATCTCAATAGTCCTTTAGAAGAAATCGAAGTGACGAGAAGAATATATAATACTGAACAAGACGCTGAATATTTAATCAATAAGAAAAATGTTCGTCTAAAAGATGTAATCGACTTATTCTTAGATTCAGGTCTAGGTAAAGATTCATTGTCGATGATAACTCAGGGTAATATTTCTTCATTCGCTGAAGCTAAACCTTATGAGCGAAGAGCGATATTTGAAGAAGCTGCCGGTGTCAGCAAATATAAGAAAAGAAAAATAGAATCTATCAATCACTTAGAACGCACCAGATTAAATTTGGAGCGTACTTTTGATATTCTTAACGAATTAGAGAAACAAGTTGGTCCTTTAAAAAGGCAAGCTAAAAAGGCTGAACTTTATAAAGAGAAAAAAGCACGACTTGAAGAGATAGAAATAGCTGTCTTAGTCGATGAGATTAAACATTTCGAGGAAGAAAAAGATAATTTAGATAAGGCTATCTTCGCTTTAGAAAATGATATTACACTTCATGAAGGAACAATAGAAATTCAAGAGACAGCTAATATCAATGATAAGCAAGAGATGCGTGCATATGATAAAGAGATAAACGAGCTACAGGACAAACACTTCAAAATAGTCAATGAAATTCAAACCTTAGAGAAGAGAAAGGTTGAAATCGAGGAAAAACAGAAATATACCATTGAGATAGGTAATGACGAACAGAGAGTAAATGCTCTTAAGCAGATGTTAGAAGAGGCAGAATATGAATATAATGATCGTCATCAAAGATTAGAAAAACTCAATGCTCAACTTGATATCAATCGTCATGAGCTACAAGAAGTAGCTATTAAACTGACTGATGCCTCATTCAAAAAAGAAGAATATAATGGCAAATTAAGAAAGCTAGAAAATCGACTAGAGGTCTTGGAAAATCTGATTAAAGACCCCTTTTCTATGCGTTCACAATTAGGTGTCAAATCGATAGTCAACAACAAAGATTCCTTAAAAGGCATCATGGGTGTTATAGGCCAAGTGATACATCCTATCAAAAATTATGAACAAGCCATCTCCACAGCACTTGCATCATCTGTCTATCACATCGTCACCACTAATGAAGAAAGTGCTAGAAATGCGATATATTTCTTGAGAAAGAATCAATCTGGTAAGGCTACATTTTTACCAATAACTGTCTTGAAAGATCACTACTTAAATAATGAACACCAAGTCATATGCGAAAATACTAAAGGTTTTTTAGGAACGGCGAATGAATTTGTGGAATGTGCTAAGGAATATGATATTGTCGTAAGTTCACTTTTAGGTAATGTAATCGTCTCAGACAATCTTGAAAATGCCAATAAGTTAAGTTCGCTTCTTCATCATAGCTATAAGATAGTTACTTTAGATGGAGACGTCATCCATAGGGGTGGTTCAATGTCTGGTGGCTATATTAAAAACGAAACGTCCATCATTACTGCATCTAGTGAAATAAGTGAAGTCAAAGAGAACATTCTCTCTTTCAAAGCTAAACAAGAACTCGCTTTAAAAGAATATAATAACTTAGTCAATCAAAAAGAAAAAATTGAAAGAGAATTAACGGAAAATAGAATAGCTATAGCTCAACTAGAACCAGTTGTCGATGTTAAACGATCAAAATATGAAAAGTTAAAGAATGATTATGAAGCTATTGTGCCCAAAGATTTTAAAGCTGAGGAAAAGAGCGATTGCTTCTTCGATTCCTTGCTGACTAAATTATCTAAAGCATATTCAGATAGGGATGAGATATCTAATAGTCTAAAAGCTAAAAGAGATTTAAGACAAAAGATATCCAATGAAGTCGAACATAAGGAACAACACATTCGTCAATTAAGAGCTAAAGTTAGTGAATTCAATGTCGAACTAAGAAAGGCTAGCTCTCAAGAATCGGCAATAAAAACTAAGCTAGAGACAAATCTCAATAGACTCGCAAGTGAGTATCAAATGACTTATGAATATGCTAAGGAACAATATAATATTCCTATTAATGAGAACGCTAGAGATGAAGTTAATGACCTCAGAAAAGAGATTAGTTCTCTGGGTAACGTCAATATGAATGCTCCTGAAGAATATGCTGAGATATCTGAGCGCTATGAATTTACTAAGAAGAACTATGATGATTTAATCGCTTCTAGAGATAAGATATTAGGCGCTATCGATGAGATGGATAAAATCATGAAGAAGCAATTCCTTGAGACTTTTAATGCCATCAATGCAGAATTAAATAATACCTTTAAGGCTCTGTTTGGTGGTGGAAAGGCCAAGTTAGTCTTAGAAGACGAAGATGATATCTTAGAGACAGGTATCGATATCGATGTTCAGCCACCAGGTAAGTCAGTAAAATCAATACGTTTATTCTCTGGTGGTGAAAAGACCTTAATCGCTATCTGTGTATTGTTTACTATATTGAAGATTAGACCAGTACCTCTAATTGTCTTTGATGAAGTTGAAGCAGCTTTAGACCAAGCTAATGTTGAAAGATTTGCCAAATATGTAAAATCGTTTGGCGATGACAGCCAATTCATCATCATCACTCATAGACCGGGTACTATGGCTCAATGTGATGTCTTGTATGGTGTTACTATGCAAAATAGAGGTGTATCGCAAATGTTGAAGGTCAAACTAGTAGATGCGATAGAAATGGCTGAAAAGGAGGAAACTAATGGGCTTTCTTGATAACTTAAAAGCGAAATTTAGAAAGAGTAAAGATCAAGATAAATATCTTAGTGGCTTTGCCAAGACGAGCAGTGCCCTGGGTAGTAAATTAAAATATATAACTGATGAAGGAAAGATGAATGCTGATGACTTCCTAGAAAAGTTGATGGTTACTCTCATCGAATGTGATTTGATATCAGACATCACAAAAAATAACTGATAAATTTTTTGAATATACAAGAGATTATCCAGTTTTATTAAAGCGTGATCTCATGAATATGCTCACAGAGACCATGGCTAATATCTATAATGAAAAAGCTGATAGTGAAATCAAATATAACGAAAATGGCCCAACGGTCATCTTAATGGTTGGCGTAAATGGTTCAGGCAAAACTTCAACCATTGCAAAATTGGCTAAGATGTATAAAGATGAAGGAAAGAAAGTCTGCATGGTAGCTGCCGACACCTTTAGAGCAGGGGCAGTAGAACAACTAAGACAGTGGTCACTTAAAATTGATGTCGACTTTGTGGGCGGCGAAGAAAATAGGGATCCTAGCTCCGTCCTTGTCGATGGTTTAAGAAGAGCTAAGTAATTAGGTTCAGATATCGTTCTTTGTGATACGGCAGGTCGTCTGCAAAATAAAGCCAACTTAATGGCTGAATTAGCTAAGATGAAAAGGGTTCTAGCTCGAGAAATTGAGGGTGCACCCCACAATACTTGGTTAGTCTTAGACGCTAACACGGGTCAAAATGGTATGTCACAAGCCATTTTATTTAATGAGGTGACGGACTTAGATGGTATCATTCTCACTAAGATGGATGGCACTTCAAAAGGTGGCATTGTCATCGCGATCAAGGATGTGGTAGGCATTCCTGTCCGCTATATCACTTTTGGTGAGACGATGGATGATATTAAGGCTTTTGACCTTGACTTATATCTTTACAGTATCATAGGTTCACTAAATGAAAATCGATGAAAGATTTATAGCTATCTCACTAATTGATTACTATGGTTCCTTATTAACTGAACATCAATTAGAAGTTTTGAAAGATTATTACTACAATGACTTTTCCATGATAGAGATAGCAGAGAACTACAAAGTATCTAAAAGTGCTATATCCGATTTAATCAAAAGGTCTATCAACCAATTGAATGATTACGAAGATAAATTAAATTTGATTCAATTAGCTAAGAAAAGAGAAAAAATTTTAGATGAATTATCTAAGATAGAAGATGAAAGAGTAATTACTTTAGTAAATACACTAAGAGATTTAGAATAGGAGGAAACTATGACAAAAGTAATTTCAGTTAATTCTGGCAGTTCTTCATTAAAATTCCAATTATTCCAGATGCCTGAAGAAATAGTGCTAGCTTCAGGGCAGGCTGAGAGAATAGGCTTGCCGATGGGAGTCTTCACCATCAAAATCAATGATGAAAAAATTTCTATCGAAACACCTATACCTAATCATAATGTAGCTGTAAAACTATTATTAGAAGCCTTAGTATCACACAATATTGTTAAGAGTCTAGATGAAATAGAAGCAGCTGGGCACCGCATTGTGCAAGGTGGCGCTTATTTTGACCAATCAGTAAAAGTAGATGAGGATGTCATCGCTAAAGTC
>CALBGK010000103.1 GCA_937893115.1 uncultured Erysipelotrichaceae bacterium
TGTCTCAGAGAAATCTTCTTCACTTTCCATAGGAAAACCGACAATTAAATCAGTAGATATGCTGATATTAGGAATAGCTTGTCTAATTTCTTCCACTCGTTTTATATAATCTTCCACTGTATAAGGTCTATTCATAAGTTTAAGGATATGATTAGAACCAGCTTGTAAAGGAATGTGTAAATGATGAGCCATCTTCTTAGACTTTTTCATATAATCTAATAATTCATCAGTGATTTCACTTATTTCAATCGATGATAGACGGATAGTTTCTAGACCTTCTATCTTATCTATTTCTTTTAATAAGTCTACTAAATGATGCTCACCATCAAAATAGCGACCAGTATGAATTCCTGTCAAAACTATTTCTTTAGTAGTTTTAGCTAATTTCGTAGCTTGATTTACGACGTCAATTAATTGAGCACTTCTTTGGCGACCTCTAGCATATGGAATGATACAATATGAACAATATTGATCACAACCATCCTGTATCTTTAAAAAGGCTCGACTCTTTCGATAATAATTATCAACACTCAGCTCTTCAAATTCAACATCATCAAGACTAGAAACATCATTTTTATGTACATGTGCATCAATATATTCCTTAATCTTATCTTTATGCTTAGAGCCGATGACTAAATCTACATCCTTAAATATCTCTTCATCTTTTTTAATTTGGGCATAACAGCCGACGGCCACAATATAGGCATCAGGATTATTGCGACGACATGCGCGAATAAATTTACGAGTCTTAGCCTCTGCAGTATTAGTTACACAACAAGTAAAGATGATATAGATATCCGCTACATCTTTAAAATTAACTTCACAATAATCTCTATCCATCAATTCTTTGACATAATTAGATTCAAAGTCATTGACTTTGCAACCTAAAACCATCATCGCATATGTTTTCATTTTTCTCTCGCTCCTGAAATATTACTCATAACATATAAAGCCGCCGTCTCAGCTCGCAATATCCTGTTGCCTAGGCTGATACATTTAAAGCCTATTTTTTCAAATTCATCTATCTCTTGTAACTCAAAGCCGCCCTCAGGACCAATGATAACAGTAACTGATTCATCAATATCTCGATAAGGAATATAATTAGCAAAATTCTTCTCATAGGCGACATAATTATATTTAGACTTATATTTGCTCAAAGATTTAATATCAATGATATCATCGATGATAGGTGTATAAGAGCGCAATGATTGTTCACTTGCCTCCTTAACTATCTTTCTATATCTATCTAATTTAACTTTTTTATCTTTTATCTTGATGATACTTCGACTAGCCTCATACGGTACAATTCTTGTTACTCCTAGTTCTGTCAATTTTTGTAGGCAAAAATCAAACTTATCATTTTTTATCAAAGATACGATTATAGTAACATCGATATCTAATTCTCTATCCTCTTCAAGTCTTTCTTTAATTATGGCCTTATCATCACTTAATTCTGCTAAGAATAGGTTATTTTGTGCATCAACTAGCCTAAAAGTATAAGCATTTTTCTTGCGGAGAACTTGTCTTAGATGAAATAAGATTTCACTATCTAACAAAACGGCATCGCCTATTTTAATTTCTTTATCTATAAAATATTGTTGCATGTAAATATTATACAATAATTGCTTCTAACATTATTATCAAAGCTTAGAAAAAGAAGATATCATTCTGAACTTATCTCAGTTATTTGGCCAAGTTAAGTTCTAAGTATCAATTAAGGCTTGATTCCTATATTCCATAGGGGTTAAGCCTTTTAATCTGCTCTTGATCATATCGTTGTTATAGCAATAAATATATTCTTCAATTGCTTATATCAATTCATCTATGGTTTTGAGCTGTTCTTCTAATATATTTGAAGATTGCCGCATTTGGTATTTTTGAATCAGTTTCTCTTTCTTTTTTTCATGTCTTTCACTTTTGCTTACAATAACGGTATAAGCATTTTCTTTATAAGGATCAATACAGGAAATTAATGTTTCTTTATCATATAGAAGACCTAAATCGATCGCTATTTAAATAATCTGCTCTTTTCTCTTTAGATTCTAGAGAATAATATTTATTCTTATCATGTTTATCAATCAAGTGAAAAATATA
>CALBGK010000104.1 GCA_937893115.1 uncultured Erysipelotrichaceae bacterium
TATCATATATATTTGATTTATTATTGACTATGAGGTCAATTAAGTATATTATTGACTACACAGTCAAGAAAGGATTTGTATGGAAAAGGCTTTAAAAACCAAACTAACGAAAGAGAAGATAATTAATGCCGCAATTATAGAGTTTGGTTCCAGCACCTATGAAGAAGCTTCGCTAAGTGCGATGTGTGCTGCTCATAACATCTCTAAGGGACTGATTTATCACAATTTCAAAGATAAAGATGAAATATATACCTTGGTGGTTAAGCGAGTATATGATGAACTAATCGAAAAATTTGAAAATTTAGGAGATAGTGGCATAGATGATTTCACAAAATTTTTTAAGATGCGTGAAGAGTTTTTTGCAGAAAATCATTACTATCAGAACATCTTTTTTGAGACCATCTTTAATCCTCCTGCACATTTAGAAAATGTTATCAGAGAAATAAGAAGGCCTTATGAAGAGCGCCTCAAGAAACGATATTTACGAATGATTGACGATATCAAGTTAAAGGAAGGTATAAGCAAACAAGAAGCAACCGATTATATTTTCTTTATCTGTGATACTTATAATGCCTATTTCAGACGTCTTTATCGCAGAGAAAAGTTTGATGAACTGATTTTAGAACACGAAAACAGAATGAATAAGATGCTGGATTATATCTTGCATGGTATAGCTGTAGAAAGGAATTAACATGTTAGAAGCAATATTGAGAATATTTGTGACCTTGGTGGTGGCTTATTTGTTTGGTAAATTAGTCACCAAGATCAAACTTCCGGCTATTTTGGGATGGCTCATTGTCGGCATGATGCTTGGACCTCATGCCTTAGCATTGTTGCCAGATGAAGTATTGAATGCAGAGTGGTATGTCAATTTCAGCCATATCCTTGAATGTGGTGTCGGATTGATGATAGGTACCGAACTAGTTTGGAACAAGATCAAGAAGTCTGGCAAGGCCATTGTCATCACGACTGTATTTCAGTCACTCAGCACTTTTTTAGTTGTATCTTTGACTTTCTGCTTAATTTTCCACTTTACTGGCTTGCCATTCTACTTAGGTTTTATCTTTGGCGGTATAGCCTTGGCTACAGCACCTGCACCAGCCTTATCCATTGTCAGAGAATTCAAGACAGATGGCCCGGTCACAAGATCTTTGATACCGATGGCTGCACTAGATGATATCGTCGGATGTATCGTATTTTTTATGACCATCACTTTGGTCTCCAGCAATCTATCGGGTCAGGGCATCTCCTTTGCCATGATAGGTCTGGTCGTCATCTTGCCTTTGATAATAGGAATTGTCTGTGGTGCCATTAGTAGCCTGATCTTGAAGCGTACCAAAAAAGATAGTGATACCTTGGCGACGGTACTTATCACTATCTTGCTTACATCATTGGTCGGTTTTTTCTTCAATGATGTCGTTTTAAAGAGCGACTTATTAAATTTCATGTTGATAGGTATGTCTTATTCAGCAACTTTTGCCAATATGGTCAGCGAAGAAAAGCTTAATCAGATAATGCGATTGTTCAACCCTATTTTGGGCGTCGCTATTATCGTTGTCATTTTGAATCTTGGCGCACCTCTTGATTATCATCTTGTTCTGGGTGCTGGATTATATACCGCTATTTACATCATTTCCAGAGCCGTCGGTAAATATTTTGGCGCTTTCTTTGGTGCAAAGTTTACTGGCTTAGAAAAGAGCGTGCAAAAGTATCTGGGTCTGACATTGCTACCTCATTCAGGCGTATCACTGGTTTTTACATCCATTGCCGTCAATACCATCTCTCCATATGCCAGTGAAGAAGCTCAAGTCATTCAAGGCACCATTGCGGCTGCAGCAGTTATAAATGAGATAATTGCAGTTATTGTGGCCAAGAAGGGTTTTGAGTTAGCTGGTGAATTCAATCAGGCCGTCAATACCAAAGAAACTAAGAACGACAATGTCATCATCACTATCTCTCGACAATTCGGCAGCGGAGGCTATGAGATCGCTAAAAAACTATCTGAAGAATTAAGTATCCCTTTCTATGACAAAGAAATCATTGAAAAGGCAGCTACTAATAGCGACATAGCTGCCTCCTTGTTCGAAGATTATAAAGTTGATAGAAGCGATAACTTTCTCAATGATTTAAGCAGAGCTCTACCTAGTGCTAATAATCTTGATGAAAAGATTTATCGCCATCAAGCAGATGTGCTGCAAAAACTAGCCGCGGAAAAAAGTTGTATCATCCTTGGCCGTAATGCTGATGACATCTTAAAGAATTATCCTCATACTTTTAAAGTCTTCATTTATGCACCTAAAGAAGATAGAATTCAAACCATTGCCAGACGTTATTCCATCGGTGAAAAAGAAGCTGGCGATATGATAGATGAAGTCGATCACAATCGTGCCTCATATTATGAATACTTTACACACAAAAAGTTTGGATGTGCTGAAAACTATGACCTTTGTCTGAATTCGGGCATCAATAGTTTTGATGATTGTGTAAAGATTATTAAAGAAAACTTAGCTAAAAGATGATGAATTCTGATCTATTAACTAAATAAACATATGCATCGACCTTTTTTTCAAATATCTTTGCTAAGACATCTGCATAAGATCTGATCTGAGCTTCATAGCGTTCAATAATAAGATTCTTATCCACGTCACTGTCTGTTTTGTAATCGATAAGTATCACTTTATCTTCTAATACGGCAACAAAGTCCATATAACCATGAATAAGACTATCTTCATTTTTGAGATAGAAAGGAAGTTCTTGGTATATATGGCCTTTTTTTGCTTCTTGAATTATAGGACTGTCGATGAAGAAAAGAATGGAACTGATGGTACGCTCACTGATATCGGGATATTTTTCCTTCAAGTATTCCTGATCGATATTCACGCTGTAATCGATCTCTTCAAATATCTTATGTATCTTGGTACCATATTCCATAGCTTCACTATTTCCAAGATGCAATTCTTGACGAAAAGCCTCTAGTGACGATGGAGAAACATCGCTATTTGTGTGAGAAGAGTATTGTTTAAATGGAATCGTTTCTTTTATCTCATTTTGGCGTGCAAGAGGAGTTTTATCTTCTAAATCGAGATAGGCCTGATATTTGAGGTGTTCATAATTATGCATGGCACTGTGAATATAAGAAGTAAAACCTTTACGGGCGTAAAATAAAGAAAGATCTAAAGGATATATATAATCATCCATATCTTCTTTGGAAGATATGGAATCCAGGATGATAAGTTTAGATTTTGCTCTGGTCAATGCGACATATAGCAATCTTTGATATTCTAAGATGTCTTCGATATTTTCTTTTGCCAGATAGGCCCTTTTCTTAACCGTTGATACGGTGTAACCGGTAGCGGATCTGATATAGCTGAGACCCAAGCCCCAATTATCATCGATACAGACCGGTTCTTTAGACTCGTTAAAGATATTTTGATGATTGGAATATAGAATGACGGTGTCAAATTCCAAGCCCTTGGAATTGTGAATGGTCATGATCTTGACAACATCGGCATCTTCGCTGACGGTCGAGGCATTCTCACTTTGGAAGTCCTTGGTATTATCGATATAATTAATAAAATCAGCCACATTATATAACTTATAGCTGTCCATGCTGTTTAAAAGGAAGTCGATATTAGCCTTTTCCTGACTGTTCAGGTGTTCAAAATAAAAGTCGTTGATGGTCAGGATGTAGTTGATCATTTCATCGAGTTCATTCTTTTTAGCAAGTTCCAACAAAAACTGATAGTCATTGCTGAAAGGTTCGTAAGCAAAATAATCGTCTTTGAGCGAATACAGTTCTTCATCGTTTAAAGCGTAAAGAGGCGAAGAAAGTACCGATACGATGGATATCTTATCATTTTTGTTCATCAGAACTTTAAAATAAGAGAGAAGTATATCGATGGAAAAAGATGTAAAATATCCTTCATTATCTGTGAGGAAAAAGGGGATATTATAAGCAGACAGAGCCTCTTTGATCAATTTCTTCTGGTCGTGCGTACGCACCAGGACGGCGATGTCTTTAAAGGCCTTGCCGCTTTCATTGAGCTCATAGATGGTATTAGCTAATAATTTGGCCTTGTTTTGGGATACATCTCCTTTAGCCTTGCTGATCCTAAATTCTATTTCTTCGTTGTTCAAAGCTTGACTACCAAGGGTGATCTGCATATCGGTCTCATCGACATCTTTCTTGTAGATATTCATTATCTTATCGAAGAGATCGTTATTGAAACTGACGATATTGGTGTTGGAGCGATAATTATTCTGAATATGGATCTTGATAAAATCGTCATCTTCTTTCAATGATTTCATGATAGCTGGCTTAGCTTTGCGAAAGCGATAGATAGATTGTTTGATATCGCCGACGATAAAAAGGTTGTTATCTGATATCATGCGTATTATGCCAAATTGAGCATCATTGGTATCCTGAAATTCATCGACCATTATTTCTTTGAACTGGACCTTCAATTTCTTGGCTATATTTCCATCATTGCTGTCGAGGATGGCCTTGGCATAGTGCTCAAAATCATCAAAATCCATGCATTCGTGTTCACGTTTGATCTCCTGAAAACGCTGGTAGGCCTTAAAACTAAGTTCAAGAAGACTGTTTTCTATAGCTGTGCCACCATTGTAATCCTGGACTAAATGTTTCTCTGATTGAAGCTTGGAAGCGATCTTGTCATAGATTTCTTTGAGCTCACCTCTATATTTCTTATATAGATCATTATCTTTCAGATTTGGCAAAGGTATCATGACCTCAACCATTTTGCTTATTAAGATGGGGTATTCATCCTCACTAAGAAGTTCGTCTATGACTTTGCTCACTTCTTTATAGCCAGGAGTGAGCGAAGTATCTAGAGCGATGATCTTTTCAATTGTTGCCTTGGCAATAAACAATTGTCCTTTGATATCGGCGAGGTAATATTTTTTTATTTCTTCATCCAGGTCTTTAAAGGAATTAATCTTATTTGCTCTGACCTTTTGAAACCAATCTTCGACATCACTTTGGGAACGAGCTTTATTGATTATATTGATGATGATATCGAAGAGTCCATCAAAATTAAAAAGCGAAGTGCTCAGCGTTGACATGATCATCAACAATCGTTTTTCCTCTTTAAGGGTATCTTCAATTGATCGTCTTAGATATAACTGTTTAGTACCGTCATCTAAGACGTTATTGGCCAATGTCTTAGGCAGACCGATGACATAGTAATATTCTTTGATGATATTAAGACAAAAGCTATGGATGGTAGAAATATTGGCATCAGCAATTTTGCTCAATTGCTCCTTTAAAAATAAATCATTTGGATGTTCACATACTTTTTCTTGTAATCTTTTTTCTAGCCGCTTTTTCATATTCAAGGCAGCAGCATTAGTAAAAGTCATCGCTGCAATCTCATCGATGGATAGGCGATCATCAACTATTCTTTTTAACAGGCGAGATACGAGGACAGTCGTCTTTCCTCCACCAGCTGAGGCGAAGACCAGGACATTGTGATTGGTGATATTGACAGCTCTTTGTTGGTAGGGATTTAATTCCATCACTCATCCTCCTTTTCGTTTCTTAAATCATAAATAATATCTCTATCATAGTATAGGCCGCCTTTATAGTGACAAATGCGAAGATATGGACAGTAATTACATGCCCCGTCTACAGGTTCAAGAGCGATATTACCATCCTTCATGTTATCGTAAATATTTTCGTATATTGTTTTGAATGCTTTGGCCACTTCATCATGATCGAGTTTATAATCTTTGGATATATTTTTTTTGCTGCGTGACAGTATATGGGAATGGTCGAGATCAAGGCCATCTATCTCTTCTAAGGTCATGCCTTTCAATTTGTGACGATTATCGAATTCCAAAATAATGTCTTTATCATCAAAGGTCAGGCCGTTCTTGAGAGAATAATGGCAATCATCGATGCTGAAGCGAGGGTGATTGACATTGAGATAGTAGGACCCGACAGCTTTTGCACCATCGAGTTTTTCATATACCAATGAATAAGTCAAAAGTTGTAGGCTCAAGCCTTTAGATATTTCAGCCTTTTTAAGGCTATGATCAGAAGTTTTATAATCCAGCACCCTGAAATGGCCATCGTATTTGTCGATGCGGTCGATAGATCCTTTGAGAGAAACTTTATTTTCAACGATGAAAGTATCAAATCTATATTCTTGTTCAGACGGAACAAATAGCGTATTCTTTTCCAGTTTGTTCAGATATCTGAGCTCCAGCATGAATGAATTGAGTATCCTGTCTTTGATTACGGTGTGACGATAACGATATTTAGGGTATAACAGATTAAAACGTCTGATGAAAGGGTCGATTATTTTTTTGACTTCATCCAGTTTTACGCTAGTGTAATCCTTATTGTAGATGGTGATGAGCTTTTCAAAAAGAGAATGGATGATGGTGCCGACACTGGCTGGATCCGGTTTGAAGGTATAGGGTTCATATAGACCAAGCCCATAATTTAAAAAGTATGCGTAGTGACAAGCTTGATAGCGTTCTAATGCTGATACGGAAGATCGGAGGATGCTCTTATCAAAGAAGACTTTTTTTGCCAGCTCGCTTGAAAGTTCGTGTCGAAGATCGAAATTGCCGTTATGTTCGATGAGCGGTAGATCGATCTTATCATATGCTTCAATGTCTGATGATATTTCATTGGCCTTGCCCTGATAGTTAGAGGTTGCGATAGCGAAAAAAGTACGATAGCTATTTTTAAGATAAGCCAATCTTTCTTTATGATATTCATAGCGTTCATTTAGACTAGGGTATGATGATCTCAGGATGGCCTTTTCGTTGAATAAACCTTTTAATGATGAAAAGGCTGGGTATTTATCCTGAGTTGCATCAAATACAAAGATGTAGGGCCTTGTGACGCCGTCAAATAGGTTGGCTACGACAATGCCATTTCCATCCTTTTTAATGTGCATGTTCATAAGCTTATCGCGCAATATGAAGTAGTTTTCTACATACAAATTTTTATCGTTTTCCTCGATGAATTTTTTTAGTCCTAAAGCTTCTTCACTAGCGTCATCGATGAATCTAAAAGCTGCGATCAGAGCTTCTTTGAAAGATTCAGCTTTCAACAATTCTTTTAGTTTAGGATAAGTTGCTAGATGAATCTTGTTGGCATCCTCTTCCAGAGATCTGTAATAATTATTTTCGTTTATGAAAGAAGCAAAGTCTTGGAAGATATTTGCTCTTTCATCGATATGTTCGTTGAGATAAGTTATTATTTCTTCATTGTTGTAGGCAAATATACTGTTTTTGATAACATTTAGATAACTATTCAGATCCTGTTTTAAGTAAAAATCCAAGAGGCTCACTAATTTATGGGCGTGGTGATTGATTCTTTCATCGTGCAGGAAATGATGAGGGATCTTATAGCGATAAAATATAGATCTCATCAGTTTTTGGTTAGAGTTCAAAGAGATGAAGGCGACATCATTAGGATCGATATCATTATTGATTATATATTGGATGGCAGCTTCTATTTCTTGACGTTCCGATATCATTTCGTAGCGGATATCCAAATGATCATCATAATTGTCGCTGATTAATTTTGCACCGCTATTCATCATACGTTTTATGATTGATCTATCCAGATGTGAATAGGATGAATCATATATCGTATAATCGCTTAAGTCTTTGTTGTCGATATGTTCATAGAGATTTTGATAATTTAGCTTAGGGAGCATCCTTAAGATTTCTTTCAGTTCATCGTGGATGTCGAGATCATCAATGTCGACATCATAAGCTTCTATGTCTTCATGAATCTGTGAGATCTCTTTTAAAAAATCGATATCATCCTTTAAAGCTTCAAACTGTGATAGTGGTGTGTCCTTGATGGCTTTATAGATATCAAAAATATCTACCTTGGCAAGATATTTCTTTTTAAAAGAATCGAGCGATAAGATGTCTTCATCGATGAGATAATCATGGCCTCTGAGCTTGAATATCTCAGCTAGAAATCTATTTTTATCGTAATCTTTTATTATGTAATTTTTCATATAATTTATTATATCATTAAGGTATGAAGACTATTCTTTTAATTGTTGAGTTAGCTTTTACCGTCGTGATGACCTTCTGTTTCTGTCTGTATGTCGGACAGTTTTTTAATCAGGTAGTCATCGGTATTTTCACCGGTTTTTTCTTGAGCCTTGCTTATCTGGCGTATGCAATATATAAAAATATAAAATGAGACAATTAATGATATAATAAAAAAATGAAAAAGTATAATTCATTCAATGATTTGTCAAGCCTCAAAGAGGCTTTTGAAAAGGGAGAGGTCATAGCCTTTCCTACTGATACAGTCTTCGGTCTAGCTTGTATCTTTGATGATGAAAAAGCCATAGAAAGACTTAAGGGGATAAAAAGAAGAGATGCTCATAAGCCTTTGCCTATGATGTGTGCTAATATTCCGATGATGCAAGAGGTAGCCGTCATGTCTGATGAAGCGATCAAGCTTGCAGAAAGTTTTTTTCCTGGGCCGCTCACCATTATTTTGAAAAAAAGAGAAGAAGTGCCTTCCTTTGTCACTAATGGCTTTGAAACTATAGGTATCAGGATACCAGATTATGAAGGCGTCCTTAAACTAATTGAATATATCGGCAAACCACTACTTGTCACTAGTGCCAATATATCTAATGAGCCAGCACTTAAGCATTATAAGGATGTCGAGAATAGTCTTAAAGAGATAGATGGCATCATTGAAATGGATGCTGAAAGTGAACTAGCTAGTACCATAGTTGATATGACAGATGGTTTTAAGATATTACGTAAGGGACTAATCAAAGAAGAAGATATTAAGAGAGTTTTAGGGAGATAGAGATTATGCAAAAACCTGTATATGTAACTGGTCATAAAAATCCAGATACCGATTCAATAACATCAGCTATTGCTTATGCCAATTATAAACAGGCTATGGGCGTCAATGCGATTGCCGGCAAGATAGGTCCAGTTGGCAGTGAAGCCGAATATCTACTAGAGCGTTTTGGTTTTGAAGAACCGATGACTCTATTTACTGCTAAATCGACAATCAAAGAGATTGACTACGACAAGGCGCAGATTAAACCTAAGAGTATTACTTTAAAAGAGGCGATGGATGTCGTTATCGAAAAAAATAATATGGGTATCATCGTCGCTGATGAAGACAATAAATTAGAAGGTATTGTTGGTGTTGATGACTTAACTTCTATCTTGAGCAGCGATGATGCATCATTGACCAACCTCATGTCTAAGGTCAAACTAAATGACTTAGTGAAGACGATTGAAGGCGAGATCATCCTTGATAGTAAAGATTTTAATACCTGTGGTGTCATCGATTTCTTTCCAGGCTTTGAAACTAAGATTACTAAGGGTTCTATAGCTATCACCTTTAATAATCCAGAGATACAGCGCCATTGTATCAATGAGAAAGTCGCTTGTTTAGTCATTGTCGGTGAAAATTGGATAGATAGTGTCACTTTACAAAAAGCTAAGGAAATGGGCGTCGCTGTCATCCATACCTCATTGAGTCCTTTGAGTGTATCAAGACTAGTATTTCAAGCTCCAAGCATTGAATATGTCATGGTTAAAAAGGAGAAGATTATCACTTTTAATTTGACTGATACCCTCGATGAAGTATCACGCA
>CALBGK010000105.1 GCA_937893115.1 uncultured Erysipelotrichaceae bacterium
ATCTTACTTGCATCTTTTAAACATAAGGTATCAGTTCTGTGTGGCCAAAGTGGAGTTGGTAAGACTAGCATCATCAACAAGTTTGATCCATCTTTAAATCTTAAGACAGATATCACCTCTAAAGCTTTGGGAAGGGGTAAACACACCACGAGACATGTGGAATTATATGAGTTAAATGAAGGATTAGTCGCTGATACACCAGGCTTTTCTTCCATTGATTTAAGAGATATTGACATCAATCTATTGAAAGATAAAATAAGTGTTTTTAATAAGTATAACACTTGCTACTACAGAGATTGTATGCACATCAATGAGCCTGATTGCGGTGTCAAGAAAGCCATTTTAGATAATCTCATCCCTAAGTCTTTCTATGATTCTTATGTCGAGATATTTGATATGATTAAAATGGGTAATTATTCTTTTAATACCCATCGTCGTTTGAAATAAAGGAGATGTATTTTATGTTGATTGCACCATCAGTTCTATCGCTAGACTATTCTAAATTTGAAACCCAGGTTGCCATTTTAAATGAGGAAGTTGAATGGTTACACTTCGATGTCATGGATGGCCATTTTGTGCCTAATATCAGTTTTGGCCCTGATATTTTAAAAGCTTTTAAAAAGGCTACCAACTTATATTTAGATGTCCATTTAATGATTAGCGATCCACTTTTTTACTTAGAATCATTCTATAAGTCCGGAGCTAGTGGTATTACTTTTCACTATGAAGCTTTAAATAGTGATGAAGAATGTTTGAAACTGATAGGCGAAATAAAAAAATTAGGTTTAAAAGCTGGTATGTCAATTAAACCTAATACTGATGTGAGAGTTTTAGATAAGTTTTTAAATGATTTAGATGTGATTTTAATCATGTCTGTCGAGCCTGGCTTTGGCGGTCAAAAGTTTATGGACTCAGCTTATGATAAGATTAGTTACCTTCAAAAGTTCAAAAGTAATTATCATTACTTGATTGAAGTCGATGGGGGAGTTAATGATGCTAATGCTCAAAGACTTAAAGAAATTGGAACTGATATCATAGTTGCAGGTAGCTTTGTCTTTAAGGGTGACATTAAAGAAAATCTAAATCGATTGAAATAAATAAAAAAGACTTTCGAAAAAGTCTTTTTTTATGCTAATCTGCTTTTAGCTTTTAATGTTTTTAATGCGCGGGCTGAAACGCGAACCTTCTTTGGTTTTCCGTCAACCATAAGAGTAACGTTTTGTAGGTTTACATTCCATTTACGACGTGTAGCACGAAGTGAATGTGAACGGTTATTACCTGATAGAGGTCTTTTACCTGTAATCTCGCATACTTTAGACATACGTCATGCCCCCTTTCTTAATTTTTATAGCTATATAAATTTAACATATGTTAGGGCAAAATGCAAGAGGATGTGGTAAAATATTCATATGGTTAATTAGGTACAACTATGATAAAATTATAAAGGTTATAATTATGAAACAGATATATGCAGCTTTAGAAATTAACAGTCAAGAAATTAGAATTTTAGTTGGTGAATACTTCAACACTCGTTTTAATATTATTAAATTAGAGGCGGCTGTTTGCGAAGGAATCGAAGACTATCGCATTGTCAATCATGAAAAAGTAAAAGAATCGGTAAGCAAGGCGATAAATGATGCCAGCAAGATGCTTGGTGCCAAGATTGAGAAAGTTATTCTTTTGATTCCTCCATATAATTTTAAACGTTATCCATTAAAGGTCAATGTCAAAACTAATAATGCTTATGTCAGTAAAGCAGATGCTGCTCGAGCGATTCAAAATGCTATGCATACCAAGATTGATAATGATTTGACCATCATTAATGCGGTATGTGTTAAATATACAGTCAATGGCATTTCATCTCGACGTCTACCCGAAAAAGAGATTAGTGATGAATTGATTGTCGATATTGATTTGTTGTGTGCTGATAAGATACTAACTTTCGATTATGTTTCTCTTCTAGAAGATATCGGTATACAGATTATGGATATCTGTATGAATATCTATGCGATATGTAAAGAAGCAGCCTTATTTGAGCAGACATTGAATCAAAATATTGTCCTAGTCAATGTCAATCATGATAGCACTGAACTAGCTTTATTACAAAAAGGTAAACTCGTCAATGCGGAAATATTGTTTGATGGCTTTGACTCTATCGTCTTGCCTGTTCAAGAGAAATATCATATAGCCTATGCTACTTTATCTAGACTTATTAAATATAATACTTCATATGATAAGGAGTATATCGATGATGCGATATATGCATGGGTAGCTGATGACGGTAATAATATATCAATTAATGAGCAGACTTTGAGTAATGAGGTCTACATGCCGCTAAAAAAATATATCGATAAGTTAGTGACTAGTTTAAAACCTATCTTAGAGTCACATAATACCGCTATTGTGGTGACTGGTGAATTAGCCAGCATGGAATCATTCATCTGCCTGTTGTCAAAAGAATGTAAAGCTAGTGTTAAAGCTTACTTCCCAGATACTATTGGTGTTAGAGATAGTAGCCTAACTGCT
>CALBGK010000106.1 GCA_937893115.1 uncultured Erysipelotrichaceae bacterium
CTAAGCCATGTTTCATTTCTTCTGCGATGAGTGACATTGAGCGTCAATCCAAACCAGAATAGAAGCAAGGCTCTGAGGACAGTGATGATGATAAAACCGATTTGCCCTGTAAGGATTAGGTCTAGCCATCTAAGGCCAACAGACATGATCAACAAGACAATTATCGGCATAATATATTTCTTATACATATATTTATTCCTTCACTCAACATTTTAATTATATCATATAAAAATTTGTAAAAACAGACTGGTTAATTAGTAGATATTTGCTAATATAAAGGTGTAAAAAGAAAGGGAGGTCAAAGTGAATGACACCTACTATAGATGCTGAGACCTTCGGTCTCAATCAAAAAAATTAAATATTTTCATTAAGAAGGCATAAAGCCCGAAAGTATCAATCTCAATGTGATTGATGTTGTATAACAACAAAATGTTATGATTTATGTAGTATGATAAGCACCCTGAGTTAGGGTGCTTATTTTTTTTAATTTTCTTCTTTATTTACTTCACGCATATGACGACGACGATCAAGATTAGTCAAATATTTCTTTCTTATACGAATATCATCTGGTGTAATCTCAACTAGTTCATCATCATTGATAAATTCTAATGCTTCTTCCAAAGATAAGATGCGTGGTGGAACAAGTTTCATTGCCTCATCATTACCAGTAGAACGCACTGCTGACATCTTCTTGTTCTTGATTGGATTAACTTCCATATCCATATTTTTAGATGCCATACCGACTATCATGCCTTCGTATACTTCAGTTTGTGGTCCAATAAATAATTGCCCACGCTCTTGTATATTCCATAAAGCATAAGTCATAGCCTTGCCATTATCACAAGAGATAAGCACACCATTTTGACGAGAAGGAATATCTCCTTTATATGGAGCATATTCAATAAACTTATGAACCATTACTCCTTCACCCTTGGTATCATTAATAAATTCACTACGATAACCAAGAAGTCCTCTTGTAGGTACATGATAGACAATCTTAGTATAAGAGCCTTCATCAATAATATCTATCATCTGACCTTTACGAAGGTTTAATTTATTGATAACTGTACCACTGAAATCATTAGGAACAGAACACATAACTTCTTCAATTGGTTCACATAACTCATGATCAATGGTCTTCATAATAACTTCAGGTCGAGATACAGCTACTTCATAACCTTCACGACGCATATTCTCTAAAAGGATGGATAGATGTAATTCGCCACGACCAGAAACTTTAAAGGTATCAGTTGAATCGGTCATTTCGACACGTAATCCCACATTTACCTCTAATTCTTTTTCTAGGCGTTCTTTTATATTTCTTGATGTCACATACTTACCGCTGCGACCTTGAAATGGCGAAGTATTAACCATAAAATTCATCGATAGTGTAGGTTCTTCAATGGCAATCTGAGGCAATGGCTCATTGATACCATTAGCACAGATAGTATCGCCTATTTCAATATCATCAATACCACTGATTAAAACGATATCACCACACTGAGCTTCAGAAATAGATATACGATTTAAACCTTGATAATTAAACAAATTAGCAATCTTACAAGTCTTAAACTTACCATTATTATTACATACACTGATGTTTTCATTAGCTTTGATGATGCCGCTATAAACTCTACCAATGCCTATACGACCGATATAATCATCATAAGCCAGAGCTGAAACTTGCATCTTCAAACCTTCATCTATCCTATTTGGATAAGCATCGACATGAGAGACGATAGTCTTGAACAAAGGCTCAACATCTTCATTTTCATCTTCTATTTCATAACGGACTATACCCTGTTTAGCAATACCATAAAGGATAGGGAAATCCAATTGTTCATCGCTAGCATTTAAATCTAGGAATAAGTCGTACACTTCATCTATTACTTCATTAGGTCTAGCATCTTTCTTATCAATCTTGTTGATTAAAAGAATAGGTTTAAGATTAGCCTCTAATGACTTCTTTAATACGAAGCGTGTCTGAGGCATTGGTCCTTCAGAAGAATCGACCAACAGAATAACGGTGTCTACTGTCTTGATAATTCTCTCTACTTCACTAGAAAAGTCAGCATGCCCTGGTGTATCAACGATATTAATCTTATAATCCAGATAATTGACACTACAATTCTTAGAATAGATTGTTATTCCCCTTTCTCTTTCTAGGTCATTAGAATCCATCACTCTTTCTACTACTTCTTCATGTTCCTTAAAGACATGAGATTGAGCTAAAAGAGCATCAACAAGGGTGCTTTTTCCTGCGTCTACGTGAGCGATAACAGCTACATTAATAATTTTCTGAAAATCCATACTAAAATATTATATTCATCTTGACTATCTAAATCAAGATTTATATTATTATAAAGTACGCACCAGTGGCGGAATTGGTAGACGCGCACGCTTGAGGGGCGTGTGAGGTATCTCGTGCAAGTTCAAGTCTTGTCTGGTGCACCATATATAAATAAAAAGCCAATCGGCTTTTTTATTTTTGATAAATTATAAATGGCACATAGACTTCACTATCTAAGATACCACCATGGCTTACAGGAATAATACCATCTCCATAAGCCAAATCCATACTGCTTTTAGCTATAGCGACATAGTCACCTAAGAAAGATTCAAAGGCTGCATCATTCTCACCATAACCAAATAATTTTGAATCAATTACTTGATGCTTGTTTAAAAGGATGAAAAAATCTTCAAAATCCTTTTTAAACTCTTTGGCAAAGTCATCAAGATATTCACTTTTGATATGAAAATTCATAAGGCGACTACTTAAGTCCGGCTTTAAACTAAAATAATTTTCATACTTACTATTCTTTAATTCATATATCTTATCCACCAGACATAGACCATATTTGGAAAAGACTATAAGCATGGCATCATCGCTTAAATTATTCGCTAAACTTTCTAATTTAATATCTAATCTCTTTAAGCAGTTTAGGGTCTCATCGGCATTTGAGCCATATTCCTTAACTACTTTTTCGTATTCATCAATCTCTATTAAACTAATATTCGATGTAAGACTAAGATTATCTAATTCATCTAAATCAATATCAAGCTTCTTTATCCCCTCATTACTTATCTTTTGATGCTCAAGCATATTAAATGTTTTACCACTTAATAATTCGATTTCATCACTGGCTAAGACAGTTTGAACCTTTTTAAAGAAATTTCTATTTAAAAAAGCTTGAGGAGCTAATTTAGTTTTAACCTCATCAGCTCCTAAGCCATCAATTGAAACCATTAAAATATGTTCTGGTCTTTTACTAGTCATTAAAACATCTAAGTCCCTATCACCAGGATAGAAGCTATTCAAATGAAAGTAATTGCGAATACTAGATAAGAGCGTTAGAAGGCTTTCATCATAGTATATAAACATTATTTCATATCCTTTAAGAAAGCCATATAACCACGATATGCTTCATAGATATCAGCCTTAGAAGCAATCTCGTAACATGCGTGCATATTAAGCACAGCAACACCTGCATCGATTACATCCATATCTAAGTTAGCTAAGATATAAGCGATAGTTCCTCCACCGCCTTGGTCAACTTTACCAAGTTCAGCAAATTGGAAGTCAACATCATTTTTATCCATTGTATCTCTAACCTTAGCTACAAATTCAGCATTGGCATCATTACAGCCACTTTTGCCTCTTGAACCTGTATACTTGTTGAAGCAAAGACCTCTGCCTAAGAAAGCGGCATTCTTTGGTTCAAAAACACCTGGATAATTTGGATCAAAACCAGCTGATACATCAGATGATAACATTCTTGAATTGCGTAGAGTTAGACGCAATTTCATATCGTCATAAGCACCTGTCTTACTAATCAATTCAGCGACCGCATTTTCAAAGAATCTTGATTGCATACCAGTATTGCCTTGCGAACCAACTTCTTCCTTATCAACCAAGATGCAACAAGAAGTACGTTCTGGCTTA
>CALBGK010000107.1 GCA_937893115.1 uncultured Erysipelotrichaceae bacterium
CTCCTTGTGCTGCTGGTGTTTATGGTGTTGATTGCTCTAGTATCACTGCTGAAAATTTAACTGATTACTTAGGTCGTACAGACGTTCTCTACATCGACTTACGTGACTATGCTGACTATGCTAAAGCTCACTTAAGAAACTTCGAAGTAGTTCCTTACTTTGCAGCTATCATGGGTGAAGAAAATCAATTATACAGTGGTACACCTGAAGAACCAGTTGCTAGATATGAAGAATCTGATGAATTATTAGAAGCATTCTTCCCTAAAGATACTACTATCTTCTTAATGTGCCAATCTGGCGGACGTGTTGCTCAACTTATGAAATTGTTAGAAGTTAAGGGTTACGATATGTCAAGAATTTACAATATTGGCGGTATGGCTCAATATGGTATTTCTGAATACACAGCTCTTACAACTCAAACAAGCGAATTAGTAGTTGACGCTACTTACACATTCGAAGGCTTAACATTAGCTGAATAAGATATAGTATATATCTAAATCGATTTAAAAAAACGGCTCCATAATTAAGTTTATGGAGCTTTTTAAATAGAAAAATGTCTGATTTATTACAAGCTAGATTGAATCCAATCCTCAAGATGAAGTAAGCTCAGAACTTCACTTTGAAGATGGCAAGACTCTAGTTGCTATTAATATTGCAAAGAGAATGAAATGTATCTATTGTCAATAGAAATATGGTTTTTCTTCTATTGGTTGTCCTATTAGAGTTGGTATGGTTTGTAAAATGATGTCTGCTGAACAGAACAAAATAAGAGATGAAAGTAGATTCTTTAATGGCGAATGTATGCTTAAAAAGAGAACCAGTATTACAGATTTAAGTTTTAAAGAATTAAAGTTAAATTATAGTGAAAAAGACTATCATCTTGATGATAAGAACTTCGAAGCTAACTTGAATTTGCGAAATAGTGATGGTGAGTTTAATTTATTAGCGGAACTTTTAGCTGATAGAAATAATATCCCTTTTTTCTTTATCAAGTTTAAAGGAAGAGATAAATAAACCATCTCAGATAGAAGTGATTATGGTTATCGTTGTCTATTAACTTCTTATGAGCAAATTAAAAACCGACTGCGAGCGAAGAATATTTTTATATCAGATACGATAGTAAGACTGCGAAAAGATACTTATCTCTATGATTTTGATTAAGTTGATGAGGTAGTATTAAATGCACTTGTGCATAATGATTGGACGATTATCGAACCTCAGACATCGATGTTTGAGGATAAATTAGAAATATTATCTCATGGTGGTTTGCCAAATGGTCTTAGAAAGAAACATTTTTTTGATGGTATCAGTAAGCCAAGAAATGTTTGAATCTTTTTAAATATGGGCTCAGTCGAACATGCAGGCCATGGCATCCCAATTATAGTAAAAAAATATGATGAAGAAGTATTTGAGATAGAAGATAACTATATTTTCTGTACCGTATCTTTTAATAGTGAAGTTATGAGCAAGGAAATAAAAGAAAAGGTCAGTATAGGTATCAACTTGAATAAGACTTAAAAGAAAGTTACAACTTTACTTTTAGAAAATCCTAACTACACTTCAACGATATTAGTTGCCAAGATAGGACTCAATAAAAGGAGTATAGAAAAAGTATAATCAAGCGTGCAGGGTCTAAAAAAGATGGTAAGCGGCTCGTGATTAAATGATGATAAATGGAATGGAAATGATGATAAAATACCTTTATGAAGAAGTTATTATTAATAATGATGTTAATGCTGACAGCTTGTAGTCAAGATGTAAGTGAAGAAACTTATTATGACTATATCGCCCCTCTTACTGATGCGTTTGGCAATATGGTACTACCTCTTAATACGACTATACGTCTTACTATGAAGGATGAAAGACTGTTAGAAGAGACGATGGAAGAATTAAGCGATATCATTTATGAATATCATATGCTATTTGATGCTTATCATGACTATGAATATGTAACTAATCTCAAGACGATTAATGATAGTTATGGTACTGGACAAGAGCTAGCGATCAATGATGAATTATATGATTTGATCAAGGAAGCGATAAAATACACGAAATTGAGTGAAGGGAAATTTAATCTGACTATCGGCAGTTTATATAATGTCTATGAGCCACTATTTTCTAATATTCCTGTCGTCTTAGAAGATCCGGATATCTCTAAAGCTAAGGCCTGTGTGGTAAATTATGAAGATATCGATGAAGTCATCGTCCTAGGTGAAGGGCAGACAATACGCTTTAATGAATATGATGGATGTGAAGAAAAGGTTCAAATATCTCTAGGAGCTATTTCAAAGGGATTTATCACCGACAAAGCGATAGAATATTTGGATAGTTTAGATACATATTACTTACTTGATGTGGGCTCTAGCAATGTCTATGGTCATAGTGATGATAATTTTACTGTTGGTATCAGGTCAATGTATGATATGAATGATTATTTATTTCCTGTATCCCTACCATCAAATACTGCTCTAAGTACCTCTGGTGATACTAATAATTATTATTCAGTTGAAAATGAGGATGGTACAACGACTATACGTTCACATATCATTGATACCAAACTTGGTTATAGTCCAAATTATTATCGCAATGTGACCGTCATCACCGAATCAAATTTGTCAGCTGATTTGATGAGTACAGTCTTATTCTTGTGTGAAGATGAAGAAACCATCAATAAGTATCTCAAGATATTTAGCGATTATTTTGATGAAGATATTGAATATTCTTTGATTGAAGAAATGAGTGATAAAGAATTAAAATTAATTAGTAGTAAAGGATTTGATGAATATATTATGGAAGATTATATTTCATCATATATTGTAGAAAAAGAGGTCATAGAATGAAAAAGATTATCAGTTTATTAGTCATCTTATTATTGTGTGGATGTAGTGCATCAGTTGAAGAGGAAGAAATAATTACTAGTCTTCCTAAAAAGACCTTCCCTAGTAGTAATTTACTCAGTGATAGCGATATCTATCCAGCTATACTAGATGACTATCTATTCTTGGAAAATGTGATGTATGTCGATACGAGAGATTATCTACAATTTATCAACGAAGGCTCAGTAGCTGGTTTTGTCAATATCCCCTTCTATGACATAATAGTATCTTTAAATGAAGAAGATAACGGTCTGTACATCATGACTAAGGTAGAAGATGGTGATAAGACTTATATGTTAGGTGAAGTTGGTAGCTTTATTCCTAAATATGAAGAGAGCGAAGAAATCGTTAATGCCCTCTTCCCTAAAGACTATGACATCGTCGTCCTATCGACAGCTGGAGTTGAATCTACCTATCTATTAAATCTATTAGCGCAACTAGGTTATGACTACAGTAGGTTATATAACGCTGGAGGCTTCTCAAATTCATCAGTCGGTTATACAGCTTATCGTGAATTAGAAGACAGCAAGTACTTAGTTGAACATATGGAATTGACTGGTTTGACCGTAAACTTTAATTGGGATAACTTAACACCTATTGAATACTAAATTATGGATAATCAAGAAGAATTGAAAAAAATATATTCAAAAGACTTATATCATTTTGTGTAAATATGTGACTGAGCTAAGGTCTATATTTCCTAAGGAATACGGTGTAGGAAATATATCATTTGGATATTTAGATTATACTTGCTTCCCCTTCTTTAATGAATTTCTAAGAAGTCATAAACTGCGTTTTGGCATTGTCTTAAATCATGAAAAACTATCTTTTGAACTTTGACTCATGGAGCAAAATGCGGATGTTCAAAGAAAATATTGGAAATAATTAAAAGAAACTGAGTGGAATGATAATGATAGAATGTCTCGTTATTCCATTATTGAAATAAGTTTATAAGAGGGAATAGATTTTAGTCTCAAAATAAGATGAGCGATAAAATAATTGCTAATAGCATGTCTCTAGCTAGAGAAACAGAAGTATATTTAGTAAAACTTGATGATTAAAAAA
>CALBGK010000108.1 GCA_937893115.1 uncultured Erysipelotrichaceae bacterium
ACACATTCCGCAAGGAAGTCATTATATAATTCTTCGATTGACTTACGATATTCTTCATTACAATCATCGATAGTTTGGCGCAAAGACTTCAACTTATCTAATTTTTCATCTTTGATAATAGTCAATTTGTTCATCTTTTCTTCAAATTCTCTAGTCTCATCTTGCATCTTTTCTTGAAGCTTTAATTTATTAGTTTCAAAATCACTATTTAAAGCGACGATGAGATCTTGATATTCACTTTCCATATTGGCTTCTTCAATTGAACTATTTTCAATGACACGGTCAAAATTACGTTTATCTTCTTCGATGTCAAGTAAAGCCAGAGATTGTTTAGTCGCTTCTTCAGCTTTGAGATTGGCGAATTTTTCGTTGATGTTGATTAATTCGTTTTCACACTTACTAATCTCTGCATTCCTATCCTCAAGAATCTTTTCCATCTGCATTTTAATCTCGTCAACAAAATCTTTTTGTTGCTTAGTCAATTCTTCAATTGTCTCTACATTGGCCCTTCGCAAATCTTCCATCTGTTCTTGATAGTTTTGACGATATGTATTCATCATATCTTCAAACTTTTGATATTCGCTATTAAATATCAATGGTTTATCTTCAAAGACCTTCTTAATCTCTTCATTGATGCGTTCAAAGACAGTTTCTTGTTCTTGAGTCTTAGTCTCAAAATTAGCGATGACTGCATCTATCTCACTTTGTAGTAAAGCTAACTCTTCATTTTTCTTGGCCTCAATTAATGATATTTCGTTAGCAAAGCTTTCTTTCTCTAAAGCTTTTTGTTCACGATAAGCGACAATAGTCATATTTTCAAAAGCTATCTTCTTCTTTAATTCATCAATTTCACTAATAAGTTTTTGTCTATCTTCTTCTTTTTGAGTAAGATTATTTTGATAATTGTTTAGGTACTCATCTAAGCTACTTTGATAGCCCTGTTTAAGGCTTTCGATTTCTTTATCTATCTCATCTTGACGATAAGATAGACGCTGTTTAATCTCAAAGATTTCTTTGCCTTGTTCACGTTTTAAGTCTTCGAGTTCTTTTTGCAAGCTCAAGGTCTTATCTATCTCTTTGCGATAGTCAGTGCTTTGCTTTTCATATATCTCTTCTTGAGTCTTGTTCAGATTAGATATCTGTTCATCTAGACTTTCAATCTTTTGATTGTATTCACTTGTCAGAGCTTCATTTTCTAAATCTATCGTATTTTGCAGACGAGCTATTTCTAAGGCATACGCATCATCTCTAACTTTGATAGAAGCAGCTAGCGACGACTCGAATTGAGCTAGTTCTTCTGCGCGTTGTTTGCGATAGAGATTTAATTCTTCATCTTTATTTCTGATAACTCTATCTAAATTTAAACGAGCTTTTTCTAGCTTTTCATTTAATTTCTTATCTTTTTCTTCATTAGCCTTAGTGATATCTTCGTTCTTCTTTTTAAGATTGTCAATTTGCATATCTAAATCGAATATCTGTTCATTGGCACTTTGACGGTAATCATCAAGCTTTTTATCCATAGCTATTACTTCGGCACTGTAATCAGTTTTAAGCTTATATAAATCAGCTTGTATCCTATCAAATTCATTAAGGAGTTCTTTTCTTTCGTCGCTATATTTTAGAGTCATCGCATCGCTATCTTGAATAAGCTTTTTCTGTCTTGTCTCAAAATCACTATAGAGATGTAAAACACTTTGGTGATGACGTTTTTCTTCTTCTAAGCGTTTAGCTTCTAAGCTCGCTAAATCATCCTCGAATTCTTGATCCTTTTTAGCGATTTTAGCTAGTATCTCTTCGCTTATCTAGTTTTATACTATACTCATTATTGATCTCTTCGATTTCTTGATTTATAGCTACCTTTTTAGCTTCTAGTTCCTTCTTCTTTTCGTCTAGACTCTTAGCCATCTCTTCTTTCTTGTGCTCATGTTTTTTCATGATTTCATCAAGTTCCTCAGCATTTTGCATAGCTAAGTTATCTAAACTTTGATGGTAGTCATCATCAATTTTTTGTCTAGCTATACTATGATTGTTTTCAATCGATGTAAGTTCAACATTAAAAGACTCTAATGCCTTAGCTTTTTCTTCCTCTATCGTCTTAATTTTAGCTTCATAGTCAAGCTTAATGCTTTCACCATATTTAAGTAATTCTTCTTGGCGATGTAAAAAGCCATCTCTTTGTGAATTTAGATTATCGATCTTTGAGTTTAAATCATTTTTAGCTTTCTCATAATCATAATTTAGCTTTGAAAGCTTATCTTCATAATCACAAGTCTCTACAGATATTTCATTTTTGAGATTATAGATAGCTTCTTTTTCACTCTTAATCTCCTTCAGTAGATCATCTTTCTTCTGATTCCACTCATTTTTTAAATCTTGTAACTTACTAGCAGCTCTACTAGCATTTTCTTGATATTCGAGCTCATTTTGTTTCTTGCTATGAGATAGATTGTCCTTAAGCTCTTCTAGCTTAGAACGATGCTC
>CALBGK010000109.1 GCA_937893115.1 uncultured Erysipelotrichaceae bacterium
TCTATTTCATTAGTCACATAATAAGACTCCTCATCTTCACTCATCAAAGACTTATGAGTTATCTTTTCGCCTAAACCCTCATTAGAGAATAAATCTTTCTCCAGACGCATGCGATTATTTTTAATGACACTATTTGCACCATTTAATATGTTACCGGTTGAGCGATAATTTTCATTTAGATAGATAGTCTTGGTATCTTCATAATCTCTAGCGAAATTGATGATGATGCTGACATCAGCGCCACGCCAAGTATAAATGGTCTGGTCAGGGTCACCAACAACATAGATACGATCATGGACAGTGGCTAATTGACGGATGAGATTATATTGGAGGTGGTCAACATCTTGAAACTCATCGACCAAGATGTAATGAAAACGATTAGACCACTTTTCCTTAATATCAGGATATTTAATGAATAAGCGTATAGTCCAAATGATTAAATCATCAAAATCAAGGGCATAGATACTCAAAAGACGGTTTTGATAATATTCATAGACCTTAGCTTTTAGAGTTTGTCTTTCATCACCCATAGCTAATTCATAGGCTCTCTTGATAGATACATCGGCACATTTATTATTCGATATATATTCTAACATGCTTCCATAACTATAAGTCTTTACATCGATAGATAGGCTCTTATAAGCTTCTTTTAATATCTGTTTTTGGTCATCGGCATCAACGATAGTAAAGTTTTTAGGATAGTTTAAAGCCTTGATATCTTCACTTAATATTCTTACGCATAATGAGTGAATGGTAGAGATATATGAGCCTGTTCCCTTATCTTCCAGCATCTCATCTATTCTTCTTTTCATCTCATTAGCGGCCTTATTGGTAAAGGTGATAGCTAAAATATTATATGGTTTGACATTCATCTTTTCGACAAGATATGCTATGCGCATGGTCAAAACTCTAGTCTTGCCACTACCGGCACCAGCGATAACACGTATATGTGGGCACTGTTCTATCACAGCTTCTTTTTGAGCACTATTTAAATCTGCGTAATTAATCATAAAAGTCTCCTCATCTGCAATATTATACACGAAATATCCCTTAGGATTATATGATATAATTATAGAATGATTACGAATGATAGTTTTAAAGATTATATTTTACTGGATGCTGGTGACAAGGAAAAATTAGAATCCTGGAGCGGCATTATTTTGCGTCGTCCTAAGACAAATGAAGCATTATGGCAAAAAGCTGATGCCATCTACCACCGTTCTAGTAATGGTGGCGGACATTGGGAATATCTTAAAAAAATAAAAGAGTATTGGACTGTCGATTTCTTAGATATGCGATTTAAAGTATCGCCAACCAATTTTAAACATACTGGACTATTTCCAGAACAGGCAGCCAATTGGAAATTCATCTATGACAAGATTAAAAATAGTACTAAAGATGATATCAAAATATTAAATCTATTTGCTTATACCGGAGCTGCTACTATGGTAGCTAGCCATGCAGGCGCTAAGGAAGTAGTTCATGTAGATGCTTCTAAGGGCATGATAGAGTGGGCAAAAGAAAATATGCATCTCAATAAATTAGACGACCACTATATTCGCTATATTGTCGATGATTGTCTAAAATTCTTAAAAAGAGAAGTTAAAAGAGGTCATCGTTATGATGGCATCATCATGGATCCTCCTTCCTATGGTCGTGGTCCTAATAACGAATTATTCAAGTTTGAAGATAAGATCAATCCTCTACTTGAAGAAAGCGTCAAACTTTTAAGTGATGACGCCTTATTTCTAATCATCAATTCATATACTACTGGCTATAGTCAAACTGTCTTAAAAAATACTCTCAGAATGCATATCCCTGCTGAACTTAAAGGCATGATATATTCTGATGAATTAGGCATACAGATCAAAGACAGTGACTACTATCTTCCATGTGGCTTTGTGACAAGGTGGGAAAATGATTGATATCCTCTATGAAGATAATCATCTTCTGGTATTAGTAAAACCTGTCAATATTCCTATGCAAGAAGATGAATCTAAAGACCTCGACCTATTAACTATGGCTAAAATGTATATCAAAGAGAAATATAATAAGCCTGGCAATGTATACTTGGGTCTTGTTCATCGCTTAGATAGGCCGGTTGGTGGTGTCTGTGTCTTCGCTAAAACTTCTAAGGCGGCTTCAAGACTGAGCAAAGAGATACAAAATCATCAATTCAAGAAGGAATACTTAGCCGTCTTAGAAACTAATAAAAAAATAAGCGATGGGCACTTAGAAGATTATCTATTAAAAGATACTAAGACCAATATGGTCAAAGTTGATCCTAGAGGAAAACTTGCTATACTCGATTATCAATTGATCAAACAAGTATCTTCCCTCGCCCTAGTCCATATCTATTTAAAGACTGGACGTTCCCATCAAATAAGAGTTCAATTCTCCAGCCGTCATATGCCTCTATATGGCGATCAAAGATACAATCCCTACGCCAAAAAGGGCGAACAGATTGCCCTTTGGTCATATCGTTTAAGTTTTATCCATCCGACATTAAATAAAGAAATGTGCTTTGAAGCACCTATAGACCGTTATCCATTTAACATTTAGGAGGACTTTATTATGAAAAAGAAAAGAGTATTAAATGGCCTTTTTATCTCAGGTTTAGCTCTTGTCATCTTGGTGGCTCTATCCATCTATAAGATACCTAACTTCATCAATACTACTCGTCTAAAAGAATTAGGTTATTCTGATGAGGCGATAAAAGCTATCTATGAAAAGAATGTTCGTAAAGAAATCTTAGATAATAACTATTATAGTGACTATTTAAATTCTGAGGTCACTAAAAATGGCTTTAATACCGACTATGTCTTTCTATATAATGTAGCTGATGAATTAAATGATACATCATTCGCTTTATATGAGCGTTTAATCGAACTTAAAGGCTATAGTAAAGAAGAATTGATGAAAGTCTATGATAAACTTCCCATTTATGAAATTACACCACTTTTAGTCTTTGATAAAATCGAAAATATCGATAACTACATCAATGATTGCTTATCTCATACAGAAAATAATAAAGACAGCATCATCCTGAGCAATGATTATCTAAATGCCTACACCAACGAGATAGTAATAGATAACCCTGATAGTATTGAAGCATTTATCTCTTTAAAAGCACCTCTAGGTAATTATGTGCCAGAAAAATTAGTTGAGATACCTAGTCAACTAGCCTCTCCTGGCCTATATCTAGAATCCAGAGCTCTAGAAGCTTTCCAAAATCTCTGTGATGCAATCGGTAGAGAAGAATTAGGAATATATGCCGTTAGTGCTTATAGAAGCTATGAAGATCAAGAAACAGTCTACAATTCTTATAGCAGCGATAAAGAGGCTGATCAAAATACCATTAGACCTGGCTATTTAGATAATCAAAGTGGTTTAGCTGTCATGGTCGTAAGTATTGAAAATGAAAGTTTGAATGGCTTTAAAGAGACAGAGGCTTATACATGGCTTAAAGATAATGCCCATAAGTACGGATTTATCTTCCGCTATCCTGAGAATAAACAATCCATCACTGGTCAAGAAGGTATGCCATATTACTTGCGCTATGTTGGCGAAGACTTAGCTAGAAAGATATATGAATCAGGTTTAACCTTTGATGAGTACTACATGTTTTATATGTACGAAACTGAAAAAGAATAATATTAACTTAAAAAGATGGTCACTACCATCTTTTGTTTTGGATTAGTTTGATTGAAGAAAGATGATGATGATGATGATTCAAGGATGAGACGAAGAACTAATGCCATATCTTCAGGTTCACTCTCCATATCGCTATTTAACCACTAGATTAAGAAACTCTTAATTCCTAAAGAATAGAAGTGATTGCAAATAGCGTCGAAATCATTTTCCTTGTCGGATGAATAACTCTCGATTAAGGTGTTAACTTCTAATTCATCGCGGCCCATAGAATTAAAGATGCTATAAACTAAGTTTTTATTCTCTTTTGCGAGCTTACAAATAG
>CALBGK010000110.1 GCA_937893115.1 uncultured Erysipelotrichaceae bacterium
ATGCAATATTAAGCAAGGAAGCTATTTCTGACTTAGATTATGCCGATTATCTAAGAGTATGTGAAGATGTCGTCTATCAAAATACTTTAGTATACGATTTAGTTCATAGTGATAGGGAGTTTAATCCTATTCCATCGATTTATAGAAGCATTGATGTCGATATGTTGTCGCACTTTAATGGTGAAAGTGTTAATTATCATACAGATACTTATGTTTTTATGACAAGACAAGATGAGGATATCATCGATGGATATGCTGATGTGATTATTGAAATAACTGAAATAGATGAAGCATATATTATCAAATTGACTTATTCATATACATCTTTATATGAAGATGAAACATATCATCAAGTATATGAAAAAGACAAGGGACACGTGGCATATGCCTATGTATTGAGGTGAGGTAGACAAGATGAAAAAGAAAAATAATAATATCATTATTATCATCTTAATAGTCATTATTGGCATACTACTAGCAGTGATATTAAATATGCTTAGTAAAGATGATAAGCAATTATATGCTTGCCGAAAGGTCAATGATTTTAATGAGCATATTTTTGATGAGATAAGCCATAAATATGAAGGCAGTCATGAATATTTAGATTTTGACTACTATGATTATTATCTATATGTCATGGATGAGTTTTGTACTTATATCGATGATGAGATTCCTCGACCTTATACTTGTGAAATGGATGAAGATAATCTATATTACTATGACCTCAAAGCCATCTTTGATAGTATTGATGAAAATATGCCATTGAGTAAAGAGGGTTATGGTGTTGATGACAAACTATTATGTGAAAATGTCTTGTTCAAAGATACTTCGATATATAAATTATTAAATTCTGATCAAGAGATAATACCTATTCCTTCTGCCTATCGAAGTATCATCAATATGAATATTGAAAATGATAATGTCGAAAGCTATAAATTCTATGACTTACAAAGCGAAGATAATCTTGATGGTTTAGCTTTAGTGAGCATGGATTTAATTGATTTAGATGAAGCTTATGTCATCAGTTTTGAGTATCG
>CALBGK010000111.1 GCA_937893115.1 uncultured Erysipelotrichaceae bacterium
GTTATTTGATGTTCTTCTAAAGCCTTAGCTATCTTATCGACATTCTTAGCTGCGCTATCATAACGAGTTTTAAGATTAGCTACTTTATTTGTTTGTTTTTTGAAAAAACCAAAGATGCCATCATCTTTTTCTTCAATTTCAAAGCCCTTTAACTCACCAATGAGTTCAGACATCATGTCTCCAACATCCCCTAAGTCCTTTGTCTTGACATTCTTTAAGGCATTTTCTGAAAAGTCAGCGACCTTATTTTGGGCTGTTGCACCATATTGAATAATAGTTGATGTATCCATGACATCAATCTGTTTAGCGAAGTTATCAACCATCTGACGCTCTTCATCACTGAGGCTGCTATCATCAAATTTTACATCTACTATCTCATTATTTTCGGTCTTTTCTTCTGACTCAGGTTCAGCTTCTTCTGCCTTTAGAGTAAGAGTTATTTTTTCACTATTTTCTGCCATATACTTTTACCATCCTTATCTTTAATGATATAATAAAAACCCTTATTAATAAAGGAAATTATCAGAAAGAGGATTGATAAAATGTCCAATAAACAATATCCTATTCACGATTCAAGCTTCAAAATCAAAGCTAACTATATTGCCATGATAGCCTATCTCATACCTCTGGCCTATCTCTTACTATCAAGTATTATTACAATTCCAAGTATCATCGGCTACATCATGGTATTTTCTCCATTTATCATCTATTTTTTCGAAAGAAAAAGCGAATTTGTTCGCTTTCATGCTGTTACGTCAATTATTTTAAATGTAATACTGCCCATCATCTTTGAATTATTAGTCATTATCATAACTCTATTAGGACTACATCATATACAGATGATAGGCATAGTATTAAGCTTCATCTATCTATTATTAGTCTTAGGTATCGTCGCTTTATCGATCTACAATCTCATCAAAGCTAATTTCTTCTATATCACTGGCGTACCTATTATATCTAAGATGGCTTATTATTTCGCCAAAGAATCTAATTCCAACTAGCGCATGATCATATCGCGCTTTTTTAAACTTCTCTTTAACCAAGAACCTTGTAAAAAGTAGATGATGAAGATGATACTGGTGACAACCCAAGAGACAGGATCACCGAATAGGGCTTCTAGGACAGTTTG
>CALBGK010000112.1 GCA_937893115.1 uncultured Erysipelotrichaceae bacterium
CCATCATTCCGATGACAACTGGTTATCCTGTATGCTATGAGTATATAAATAATAGTTATACTCTGACTCTTGGTGGCATCTTCAAAGAAAATGGTTATACGACGTATGCGTTTCATAATAATTATGCTGAATACTATAATCGTGATGTAACTTTTGCCAAGTATGGTTATGAATTCTTTGATTCAAGTAAGTTAGGTTTAGAAAATCTAGAACCTGATACTAAATTAGCTGAAACCATAGGATGGATATTATCAGAGAAGGATAAGTTTGCATCCTATTGGATTACTTATTCTGGACATCAACCATATAGTTTAGATTCGGTTGGCGTTGATAGTGAAGATGTTAAACTAATTAAAGAAGATGATGAATATGTATCATATATTGCCAAAGCTATGGATGTTGATAAAGCACTATATAATTTCCTTAATGTCATGGATTGGTCTGGCAGATTAGATGAAGTAGTTATTGTTTTCTATGGTGACCATTATGCTAAAGGATTAGACTTTTCAAAGGGTTCGAATTGGGACCAAGTCATGGGTACAAATAGTGATGACAATCCTGAGATTTTATATACGCCATTCTTTATCTACAGCAATAACTTAAGTCCTATGCAATATGATAAAGTTTCTACAACTCTAGATTTAATTCCTACTGTTGTTAATTTATGGGATTTCGATGTAGATTTAGGTTATTCATTAGGCAATGACATATTTGATCCAGAATATGAAGGTTTCTTCTTCGACAATAATGGCAATATTATTACTAATAACTTTAGCTATAATATTATTTATGATAGTCTGATGTTTAATAATTATTACAGCGAAGAAGAAGCGATGAAAGAGATAAATTATTATAGTAATTTAAAAGATATTGCTTCAAAAATACTGAAATCAGATTATTTTGCACAAAAGATGGGGGACTAAGATGTTACTTACAATTATTACACCTTGTTACAACGAAGAGGAGACGGTTAATTATTTTTATGATGAAGTAATTAAAGCCTTAAATAAGATAGATTTAGATTATGAGATTCTCTTTGTCAATGATGGATCAAAAGATAAGACATTAGAGAAGTGCTTAGAATTAAAAAAGAAGAATGATAAGATAAAGATTATCAATTTTTCACGTAACTTTGGTAAGGAAGCAGCCATGCTTGCAGGACTTAGAGAATCTAAGGGTGACTATGTGGTCATCATGGATACTGATTTACAAGACCCACCATCTCTACTTCCTCAAATGCTAGAGTATGTGCAAAGTGGCGAATATGATAGCGTAGCTACCTATCGAGTATCTCGTAAGGGAGAGCCGCCAATCAGATCATTTTTTGCAAGAATGTTTTATAAGTTGATTAATAAGATGGTCGATGTGGAAATTGTCGATGGAGCTAGAGACTATCGACTCATGAACCGGACTATGGTAAATGCCATCTTGGAATTAGGTGAATATCATCGATTCTCTAAAGGCATCTTTTCATGGGTTGGCTTTAAGACTAAATATTTAGAATATGAAAATGTCGAAAGGGTAGCTGGCGAAACTAAGTGGTCATTTTGGAAATTATTTAAGTATGCCATTGATGGAATCGTCGGTTTTACTACTGTGCCATTAAGGCTGGCAACTATCGTAGGAGCTTTGGTCTCATTATTTGGTTTTATCTACATGGTTTATATTGTATTCAAGGCGATATTCTTTGGTGACCCTGTCGCTGGCTTCCCAAGCCTAATTGTCATCATTACACTACTTGGAGGAATTCAACTATTATTCCTTGGCATTATTGGTGAATATTTAGCTAAGACTTATATGGAATCAAAGAAGAGACCGGTATATATTGTTAAAGAGATGATCGATTAATTATGCATAACATTATTCTTCTAATAATTTTCTTAGTTTTAAATTATCTTACAGTTTCTATTTTTAAAGTTAGCTTTGGTAAAGCAATGCCTTGTACATTGGCTTTTTGCACAGTTCTAATGTATTTATGTGGACTCATTGCAGATTTAAATCTGATATATCCAATAATCTGTGTGATGATGATTATATCAATTTATATCTTTATAAAATCATTAATGTTAAAGAATTATCGTGAAGTATTTACGAATTATTTCAATATCTCTTTCTTTGCGTTTATCATTATTTACTTTGCAGTAATAATAATTAACTATAGTAGAAGTTTTACTTTTGTGGACGAATTCGCTCATTTAGGACTCATGGCAAAAGAGAGCTATCGTTTAAATGAATTGCATATCGTGGATGAGTCTATGATGTGGTATAACAAAGAATATCCGCCATTTTATAGTTTATTAGAAGTATTCTTTTGTAAATTTGTCGGTACTTTTTCTGAAGGATATTGTTATCGCGCTTTACAATTGTTTTCTTTATCTCTTCTACTTCCGCTATTTGACAAATTCTCTTTGAAAATCAAGGAAATGCCAAAAATAGCAATCACTTTAATATCTTGTTTCCTTATTGGTATGGTTATCAACTTTACCGATGGAATGGTGTATAACACACTTTTTTATAATTCAATCTATTTAGATTTGCATATAGGTTTCTTTTTAGCTTATCTGTTTTATCTTGTATATTTCTTCGATTTCAATTCTAAATTTGATTATGTAAATTTGTCACTAATGATGTCATGTTTTGTCTTAACCAAGCAGATATCAATAGCATTCTATTTTTTGGTGCTAGTAACATTTATCATTGCTCACTTCAGTAATCTTAAAAATAAAGAAGCTATTATTAAAACACTTATTGTACTTTTAATCCCTATACTATTCTTTATTTCTTGGGATATAGTAGTAGATTATTATCTAACTGAGAAAAAATTCGATGTGTCTTCATACAATTTTTTCTTTTTTATAGATTACTTTAAAGGGGATATGTATAAGTGGCAGATAGACGCGGTTAATAACTTCTTTAAAGCTATATTTAACCGTCCACTCATAGTTAAGCCTTTTAATTTATCATATTTAGGAGTTTTAATTATTAATTCTTTATTGATTATGGCTACAAGCATTATTAATAAAGATGTGAAGAAGAAAGCCATATATTCTT
>CALBGK010000113.1 GCA_937893115.1 uncultured Erysipelotrichaceae bacterium
TTAAAAGGATGTACAAAGGTGAATGAGAAGCTAAGGAGATATCATTTATAGATTTCATTTCCAAACTTATCAAAGTACGAATATTTTCAAGTATCAATCCACCATTTAATATGACAGAGATGATAAATATATAGATATTCAAATCGCTAATTTCAATTGAACCAAGACCAAAGAAACTAATAATAGCTACAAGGTAGTAGATAAAAAGATATCTTAGCTTATATTCTTCATTAAAAAGAAAGAAGTAGAGAAAAGAAAAATATCCTAAAAATAAAGCTCCACTTTTTAAACCTAACATAAATAGGGAAACAGTTATAATATTCATCAATACCATCATCTTTAACTTATGCATATTCTTGACCTCCTCCTGTAAGACAATCATAAGGAATAAGTTAAAAATAACTGTCCGTTTTTTTGGACAGTTATCATATAATTATCATATGAACAAGAAAAGAATAATCGCTCTACTATTCATTTTCTATCGATATAGCGATAGAGATAATCATTTAAGCATCAGTGAGATATTAAATATTCTAGCTAAAGAATACGGCATCTATGAAGCTAATCGCAAAACTATTTATGATGACATCAAAATATTAAATAGTTTTGAAGGCATAAATATCATTCTAGATACTAATAAATACTATCTGTATGCACAATTATTTTCTAGTGGCGAAATAAAGATGCTCATCGATTCTTTATCAAGTCTTAAAAATGTCGACGAAAGATGTCATCAAGAAATATCCAAAAAGTTAAATAGTCTCTTATCCCTTCATGAGCAAGATAAGATCAAAAAATTAGATATAAATATCAAAAGAGCTAATCAACGACATTTTATTGATGATGTAAATATAATCCTTGAGGCCATTGATCAACATAAGACTTTAAATGTCAAAATCAGAAATAAGCCCGCTGATATAAATCCCTACTTTCTCTATCGAGCTAATGACTACTACTATCTTTTTTATACCTATCTTGATTCTCTTAGAATCTATAAAGTTCGTTTTGATCACTTGAGCGATATAGTGATCTCTAATAATAGTTTCAATCCTTCAGTTGCCAAAGATAAAATCATAGATATCATCAATGAGAGTACTAAGTTCTATCACCGTCAAAATGTTCAAAAAGTCATCTTAGAAATTATCGATGATAGTGAAGATATCTATCTTCGTTTGCAAGATGACTTTCCTAATATCATAATCAATCAAAAGAAGAAACAAGCTTATATTAAATTAAGTATTAATGATGTCTTATTCTCTAAGCTCACCGCCTATC
>CALBGK010000114.1 GCA_937893115.1 uncultured Erysipelotrichaceae bacterium
ATATAACGACTTCCTATTCATTGAATGGCATAAGCACCAGCCTTATCCAAAGGTTCTTTTGTGCTTATGTAATAATTTATCTCTTCAACTGTCATCGGATAAAAATGAACATTAGATACAACTGAGAATGTTTCGCTCTGCTTTGATGAAATGATAGTTACACCAGTGATTACCTCGTGCCAATCTCCTTGAATATTCATTAACATCTCTTTAGCTTTTTTCTCTGTCTGAGGCTTGCCTAACACTTCATTTTGATAGGCAACGATAGTATCTGCACCAATGACAATCTTATCTTTGTGGTCTTTAAATACGGCAAGAGCTTTTTTGAATGATAAGTTCTCGATCTCATCTACCAAATTAGCATTGATGTCTATTGATTCATCAATATCGCTGGCCATTACTTCAAAAGGGATATCAAGACTAGATAATAATTCTTTTCTGCGTGGAGATCCACTAGCTAATATAACTTTATTCATTTGTATCCTTCTTTCTAAGATAAATATATTTTAAACCTTCAGTTACTAAATCAGGAATGTAATCATCAACAAATGATAAATCATCGATTAATACTTTACCAAGACCTCCTGAAGCTATGATCCTTACTTCATTTATGCCGAGTTCGCTCTTCATCTTGTCAACTAAGTGTTTACAAGCTCCTATACTGCCATCGATAACGCCGATATTCATCGCCGCTATTGTTTGATTGGTGAGACACGAATCCTGTTTCTCTAATTTGAAAGGTGGAAGTTTAGCGGCATTAGAGAACAAGGCTTGCACCTGCATCAATAGACCTGGAGCGATGATACAATATTTGAAACAGGCATCATTATCAATATAGCACATTACATTAGCCGTTCCAAAAGACATGACAATTGTAGCGGAATGAGTTAGATGATAAGCATAAGCACACATGACAATTAAGTCACTACCTACACCTTCTGGATAATCTGTATCAATGCTGATACCACAATCGAGGTTGTGGTCAACAATGATACAATCACCATCAATAAACTCATTAATAATCTTTAAACTAACATCTTTGAGCTCGGGAACCACACAAGATATTATCGCATCTTTAACTAATCCATAGAGATTATGCTCTTTAAAAAGCTCTTCGAAATAATATCGATAATTGGCTTGTCTTGTTTCAAAACGTTTGAAACAAATCTGTTTCTCTTTTTCAAAGACAGCTATTTTTATATTGGTATTGCCTATATCAACCGTTAGAAACATAATTAAATTTCTTATTTAAGATAGCTCTTAACTCTATCTAATTTATTAAGTTTTTCAAAAGAAATACCTAAATCTTCTCTGCCCATATGTCCATAGCTAGCTAAATTCTTATACATAGGCTTCAATAGATCTAATTCATCAATCAAGTTTTTAACATGCATACCGAAGCATTCGTCAATGGCTTGATAGATATTTTCCATCGCTGTATGGTTAGTACCATAACAATCGACGTAGATAGAAACTGGAGCAGGAATACCGATCGCATAAGAAACTTCAATCATCGCTTTATCAGCTAAACCACTAGCGACAATGTGTTTTGCAACATATCTAGCATAATATGCAGCACTGCGGTCTACCTTACTTGGGTCTTTACCAGAGAAAGCACCACCACCGTGCGGAGCATATCCACCATAGGTATCAACGATAATCTTACGACCAGTCAAACCGACATCACCAATAGGTCCACCGATGACAAAGCGACCGGTTGGATTGATTATTATCTTAGTATTTTCATCCATGAGTTCAGGACTAATAGTTGTATTGATAACTTTTTCTCTAATATCTTTTCTAACTGTTTCAATATCAACTGTAGCTAAGTGTTGATTAGATACAACGATAGTATCAATTCTCTTTACTTTGCCATTAGAATATTCAACACTGACTTGTGACTTACCATCAGGTCCGAGATAATCGATGACTTTATTTTTTCTAACTTCATCAAGTTTCTTAGTCAGACGAGAAGCAAGTTCAAATGAGAGTGGCATATAATTTTCTGTCTCATTGCAAGCATAACCAAACATCATACCTTGGTCACCAGCTCCCATCTCGCCATCATTTAGACAAACACCCTGATTGATATCGCTAGATTGTTTAGCCAAACGAATATCGACATCGATCTTATCATATTCAAAACCCCATTCAGGTCTGTCATAGCCAATTTCTTTTACTGTTTCTCTAGCTATTTTTTCAATATCGATATCAGCACTGGTACTGATTTCTCCAGTGATCAACAAAAGATTTTTTGAAGCTACCGTTTCACAAGCGACGTGAGCCTTAGGATCTTGAGCCAAAATAGCATCTAGAATAGCGTCAGATACTTGGTCACATACTTTATCTGGATGACCCTTTGTAACTGATTCAGAAGTAAAAATTGTATCCATATATTTCCTCACTTTCTAAAAAACCTCTCCATAAAGAAGAGGTTGATTTGATAATCTATTCCCTCATCTTTCAGAATTAATCTGTAGGACTTAGCACCTTGCATAACAGGTTGCCGGGTTTCAACGGGCCTATTCCCTCCGCCACTCTTGATAAGGTTTTTTATTGCTTGATTATTGTATATTATTATTTATCTCTTGGCAATAGTTTTTCAAAAACTTATGATAATTGGTCAATACATCCCTTAAATCTTCATAAGAATCAATTGTATTGCACTTGGACTTATACATAGCGCTATATGGCAAACCGGTGATATAGTGTGGTGCTAAGCCTCGCATTTTACCACTAGCAACCCTTTCGCCATAGAGATCTATAAGATGTTTAAAATGTTTAAGACAGACATCGAAGCGTTCTTCATAGCTCACCTCATAAGACTTTTTACCAGCTAGATAGTTATTGATCTCCTTAATGAGGAAGGGATTACCTATTACTCCTCTACCTATCATGATGCCATCAACTCCGGCATAGTCCATACATCTAATAAAATCATCCACCGTCTTGATATCGCCATTACCAATTACCGGAATATGTAAGTTCTCTTTTATCTCTTTGATCTTTGACCAATCGGCTTTACCTTCATACATCTGGCTGCGTGTACGACCATGTACCGCCAACATAGCTATACCAGCTTCTTCTAGTTTTAGTGCAAAGCTTACATAGTCTAAGTCTTGACCATGAAAGCCAACTCGCATCTTGACTGTTACTGGCTTTTCAACATTTTTTACTACTTCCCTGACGATTTCTATTGCTTTGTCGGGATTTTTTAGTAAAGCACTACCAGCACCGGTCTTGATAACCTTATTAACCGGACAACCCATATTGATATCAATGATGTCCGCATAAGTATTTTTATCGGCATACTTAGCAGCATATATCATAGTTTTGACGTCGCTGCCAAAGATTTGAAGACTGATGGGATGATAGGTATTATCAATCTTCATCATATCTAAAGTCTTTTGATTATTGTAGAAGATGGCTTTATCAGATACCATCTCGGTATAGACGAGTCCTGCCCCATTTTCAAAAGCTATATCTCTAAATGATTCATCAGATACCCCTGCCATAGGAGCGATGATGACCGGACTATTAATTGTGATATTTTTGACTTTGAACATAATCAATCCAATTCTTCATCTCTTCTTTAGTAAACTTGTATTCTTTATTGCAAAATTCACATTTAACACTGATATCTTCTTGTGATAATTCCTTGAGTTCATCAAGAGATAAAGTAAATAGTCCTCTAATAAATCTTTCTCTATTACAATCGCATTTATAATCGCAAGTTGTCATCTCTAGCACTTCAGCATCTTCAAAATACATCTTTAATATCTCATTGACACTGAGGCCTTCAGCTAATAGTTCAGAGATAGGACGAATAATCTTTTGAACCTCTTCTACTCTACAGATATCTTCTTCATCATGCCCTGGCATCAATTCAATAATCATGGCTCCAGCTGATTTACATGAGTAATCAACATCAACTAAGACGCCAACAGACACAAGTGAAGGAATCTGTTCAGAAAGAGCGAAGTAATATGCAAAGTCATCACCTATTTCTCCACTTTGTAGCGCTACTTGGCTAGTGAAGTTTTGCTTCATCGAGAGGTCTTTGGTTACTTTTAGATAACCATCTTTACCCACAGCTACACCAACTGCCAATTTGCCACTATCGTTATAAGTCATATGGAGCTTATTATCACCCACAAAACCCTTGATGTCACCATTGGCCTTCGCACTTACAAGACAAGTTCCCAATGGCCCACCGCCATTGATAGTTACTGTTAAGCTCTCCTCTTCGCTTTTGAGCATGGAAGCCATGATGGCGGTGACAGCCATCACTCTTCCTAAAGCTGCTAAAGATGTCGGATATAAGTCATGGACAATTCTCGCCTTTTCGACCATCTCTTTAACATCGCAAATATAAATTCTGATCTTGCCAGAGTTAGCTGTGGCTTTAAGTATCTTATTCATCTTTCCTCCAATTTAAAAGCCGAGCATTATTCGGCTTTATTTGTATCATCAGTATTGATATCAGTGACAATCTCTTCTTTAGAAGAAACTAATTTACCATCACGAACCACTAACTTGTCATCTAAGACATCTTGTATCTCTTCAGCAGTCAAGGTCTCATTAGCGATTAATGCCTCAGCTATCTTAATGAGTTCATCGCGACGAGATTCGATAATTTCCTTGGCATACTCATGACAGTGGTCAATAATCTTGCGAACTTCGATATCAATCTCATAAGCGACTTGGCTAGATGCATTACTTGGCGAATTGTAGTCACGACCTAAGAATACAGAATGACTACCGCTGTCATATTGAACAGGTCCTAGCTCAGACATACCATAGATAGTAACCATATCTTTAGCGATTCTAGTAGCCTGTTGAATATCGCTACTAGCACCAGTAGAAATATCATCAAAGAATAATTCCTCAGCGCATCTACCTCCCATATAAGAAGTGATGGTATCAGTCAATTCTTTTCTCGTATTTAGAATTCTTTCTTTTCTTGGCGTAATCAAGTTATATCCGCCCGCATTGCCACGTGGAATGATAGTTACTTTCTGAACTACAGCGCCATCTGGCAGACTCAAACCGACAATGGCATGTCCAGCTTCATGATATGCAACTAATTTTTTAGTCTTTTCATCATAAGTTCTAGACTTCTTGGCTGGCCCCATCATTACACGGTCAATAGCTTCATCAATCTGCTCAGTAGTGATGACATCTTTATTCTGTCTAACCGATAGAATTGCTGCTTCATTTAAAACATTCTCTAAGTCAGCACCTGAAAAACCAGGTGTTCTTCTAGCTAGAGCTTCTAGGTTTACATCATCAGCAATCTTCTTATTGCGAGCGTGAACCTTTAATATTTCTTGACGTCCCTTTAAATCAGGCAAAGAAACAGTGATTTGACGGTCAAAACGACCAGGGCGCAATAAGGCAGGGTCAAGTACATCCGGACGGTTAGTAGCAGCGATAACGACAATACCACTATTATCGGCCATACCATCCATTTCGACTAACAATTGGTTTAAGGTCTGTTCTCTTTCATCATGGCCACCGCCCATGCCGGCACCACGTTGACGACCTACGGCATCAATTTCATCGATAAAGATCATACAAGGAGCAGTCTGTTTAGCTGTCTTGAACATATCTCTAACACGGCTAGCGCCGACACCGACGAACATTTCTACGAAGTCAGAACCAGAGATAGAATAAAATGGCACATTCGCTTCCCCAGCCACT
>CALBGK010000115.1 GCA_937893115.1 uncultured Erysipelotrichaceae bacterium
CAAGAATACCGAAATCCCAAGAGTTAGATAAGCCTCCATAAATTTCTGATCCCTGATATACATAACCAGTATTCTTTAAATGTGATACTATCTCATCAAATGCATATCTTTTCATTTATTATTCTCCTATATTCCCTTTTTAAATAAACGGAGTATATAAACTCCGCTTATTCTTCTACATTATGAAAAACTTCTTGTACATCTTCGCAATCGTCCAACAGAGTTAGCAGACGATTCCATAATTCTTTATCCTCAGGATTTTCAATCTTAACATATTCATGAGGTAACATTTTAATTGCACAAACATCAAATTCAATATTAGGAAGCATTTCTTCAATTGCTTCTTGAGCCTTATGCAAATCTGATGCTTCTACATAGACAACCATTTGTCCATCTTCTACTTCGATATCATTGACATTGACATCAGCGCCAATCAGTGTCTCTAACATAGCTTCATCATTATCATATTTAAATGATAGAACACCTAAATTGTTATAGTTGAATGATACGCTACCCTTGACACCTAACTTGCAATGAGCCTTGTTGAAACAAGAATTCATCGCTGCAACTGTACGATTTGAATTATTAGTCAAACAGTCGACAATAATTTTCGGTTGTTCCACCTTTAGCTTTTTCAATCGCTCTTTTAATTACATCTGCTGGAACTTGATTGGCTTTAGCTTCTTTAATTTTTCTTCTCAGTTCCAAGTTTGTATCTGGATCAGGAACTCCACTTTTAGCGGCTATATATAATTCCTTTCCATAACGTGAATATAACTTAGATTTCATGGCTGCTGTCTTAGCCATTGCAGCAGCTCGAACTTCATGTGCTCTTCCCATATTATCTCCTTTACAGTCAATCATTATATCATATTACATTAGTAAAATTTAGATGCTTTCCAGATAATTAGCTAATTTATTTAAAAAAATAGTCTGATTTGACTTAAAACGCTTAGGTTTAAAACTTCTAGCTTCAGTAATTATCTCATCTATATCATCATCTTCGTTAAAACTCAAGATGTAGAGGCGAAATTATCAACTATCTGTTTTTGATGGTCGTTTTGATGTTCTTTATATTTAGCTAGACGAGGGCAGGCAATAACGACTTTATTCAAGTCTAAAGCCTTCATTATCGTGCCTACTCCACCATGACAGATAACAATAGAAGCTTCGCTTATGTAGCGACCAAAATCTTCAGGACCTACATATTCATATATTTTCATGCGCTTGGATTCAAATTTAGTAAAACCAGCTTGGACGATAATCTCTTCATTGACCCTAGAATTTTCTAATTTCTCCAAGATGCGATAAAATGGTTTATCTTGCGTGCCTAAACTCACGAATATCATTAGAATATCCACCCCCAATATTGAGCCTTGGGATAAAATTTCAACATCTCTTCCCATTGAACAACAAATAAATCTGCTATCTTATATACCATTTTTCCTGCCTTAGTCGGTGACTTTGAATTGGCGAAGGTCTCAATAAAAATCACTTTTTTGCGGAAAAAGTGAGCGATATAACACATAGGTACTGCTGTATGAGTGCCAGTTGTGATGACGATATCCGGACGATGTTTAAGAAAATAAAATAAGGATATTAAGACATTGATAGGAAAGATGAATAGATAGGGAAGAAGATGGTCTTGGGTTCCATATAAGAGATAGGAAGTATTGGGATCTTCTTGCTTGAGATATTTTGTTGTATCCGTCTTTTCGGTTATGAGATGATAATCATAATTTTTATATACTTTTTTGAGTTGTAATAACTCATTTAAATGGCCACCGCCACTAGAAATCAATAATATTTTTTTCATAATAATAGGAGCACTTTCGTACTCCCATTATACATTATTCAAGGGTATTTTTAACCAGTTTTTTAACCTTTTCTTCGCTATCTAAAGTTAAGGCCTTATTGGCTAATTCAACCATATCGCTCTGTTTGAGTGAACGGACAGTCTTTCTAGCTTTTAAGATAGCATTTGAACTCATAGAGAATTCGTCTAATCCCAGTCCAAGTAATACCGGAATAACCTCAGGATCACTACACATCTCACCGCACATACCTACCCATCTACCTTCGGCATGTCCTCCATCGATAGTCATCTTAATGAGACGTAATAAAGCTGGATGAAGTGGTTGGTATAGATATGAGACATTCTTAGATAATCTATCAGCAGCCATTGTATATTGAATCAAATCATTGGTTCCGATCGAGAAGAAGTCTGCATATTTTGCATATTCTCTAGCCATGACAGCTGCAGCTGGAATCTCAATCATCATACCAATTTGGATATCATCAGATACTTCTTGACCTTCTTGTCTAAGCTTATCTTTTTCTTCCATCACTAGAGCCTTAGCTTCCAGGAATTCTTCAATAGTCGCAATCATTGGGAACATAATACATAGCTTGCCATAGATTGAAGCTCTAAGTAGAGCACGAATTTGTGTGCGGAAGATGTCTTTACGATCTAAGCACATGCGGATGGCACGATATCCTAAGAATGGATTCATCTCTTGTGGGAATTCAAAATAATTCAAGCGTTTATCGCCACCGATGTCTAGCGTTCTAACGACAACTTTTTGCCCTTTTAAACTTTCTAAGACATATTTATAAGCTTCAAATTGTTCATCTTCACTAGGGAAATCATCAGTTGAATCCAAATATAAGAATTCAGTGCGGTATAAGCCAGAACCTTCAGCGCCATTTTTAATTACACCTTCAACATCCTTAGGTGTACCAATATTAGATGCAAGTTCAACTTCGTGCCCATCAAGTGTCACACTCTTTTCGTGAACAAGTATCTTTAGAAGTTCTTTTTCTTCTTCATATTCTTTCTTGAGTTTGGTATATTTTTCTACCTCTTCAGTACTAGGATTTACAATGACTTCGCCCTTGATGGCATCCATGATGATAGTTGCATCGCTTTCAACCTTATTTAGTACATCGCTGATTCCGACGATCGCAGGAATCTCTAAGCTTCTTGCCATGATGGCAGAATGCGAAGTCTTGCCACCAATTTCTGTCACAAAACCTAATACATATTTCTTATTTAGTTGAGCTGTATCCGAAGGGGCCAAGTCTTCAGCGACAATGACAACTTCTTCTTCAATCAAACTTAAATCAGGAATATTTAGACCGAGAATATTACAAATTAAGCGATAACCAACATCCTTAACATCCGCAGCGCGCTCTTTAAAATACTCATTGTCCATCTCTTCGAACATCTTGACCATCATATCCGAAACAGTCTTAGTAGCTTCTTCAGCACTGCTTCCCTCTTTAATCATGGATTTAATCTGTTCCATATACTCTGGGTCAGTAGCCATCATAATATGGCCATCAAAGATAGCTAGTTCTTCTTGACTCAGATTAGCACTGGCATGTTCCTTAATCTTTTCGATGTCCTTTACTGTCTTTTCTTGTGCGCTATCAAACTTTAACAGCTCTTTTTCGACATCGCATTCGTGATGCACGATCTCAACTTTTGGCTGTTCAAACTTGAAAACTTTGCCAATAACAATATCATCAGAAACCGCAATACCCTTTAACATTTAATTTCTCCTTATCTATGCTTCTAAATTGCGTAAGAACGTTCTATACGCCTCTTTTCTATGACGATAATAGCTAGGTTGTGATAAATGATCTCGGTACCATTTACCTGTTTTTCCCAATATGACTTCATGATGAATGATGAAATGATCTTTATCGTTCATATAGCGAACAACTGTCTCGATATGCTCAACTATCTTACGAGACATCAATAATTCCTCTTCGCAATAGGGGCGGCAATACATTTCACATTCAATGATGAAAATCTTATTCTACCTATAACTTCTAGCCATTATTTCTATTAGTACTCTGTCTTTCACCATTTGCCTCCTTTCTACTGATGGTAATATAATCTTCACTATATTGTTCAAAGGCAAATGGAAGAATCCTAAATAATTTAATGATCTACTTCAATTAAACCATAGGCTCCGTCATGACGTTTATATACTACTGCTATCTTTTCTGAATCAGCATCAGTATAAATGAAGAACGAGTGACCAAGCATTTCCATCTGCATGATAGCTTCATCTAATGTCATCTCTTCCGCGTCGATAGTCTTGGTCCTAACTGGAACATCATCTTCAGATTCTACATCTTCCGCCACAAGGAAACTTTCCGCAAGTGAATCTTTGTGTCTTCTTGACAAGCGAGTCTTTTGGCGACGAATCTGATCTTCTAATTTATCAATAGCCAAATCAACGGCAGCATAGAAGTCAGGGTTCATGACTTCAGCGCGCAAGATACCAATTTTAGTTGGAATAGTAATTTCTACTTTTTGATTATTAGGATATACTTTTGCTACCACTCTCGCAGTAGTGTTATCATCAATTAAAAGATATTTCTTTAAAAATGATAATTTAGTTTCAATCTTTTCTCTCATCCCTTCCGTGATAACAACATTGTCTCCATAAATTGTGAACTTCATAATAATTCCTCCTACTTCTTTATGAATAAAATATCTAAGACTATTAAACTAATTTTAATAGCCAGTCATATACAAGATATAGCCCATAGGCATCTAAACTACAATATCTTTTTAAATTTTCAAGATGCTGCTCATCAAATTCATTTAGATTGCGAAAATAGTTAACCGCTTCCATACCATTACGAATGTCTAAATTATCATAAGAATAATTAGAAATAGCTTGGACAAGGCTCTTTAATGAGAAGTCTCCGCGCATCTTAGTCATATATACTAGACCATCGATAAATGGCTTAGATATATCGACAAAACGATAGATGATCGCGTTTAAACTGTCGATATATTCAGGAAATTGTCTAGCTAATTCCTTTAAGTGCAATACTTCAGCTCCATAGGCATTATAAGCGACAATGGGACCATTTTTAGGCAAGTATGCGATGAGCTTTTCAATAAATTCCTTGCGGCAATCACCCTTGCCAATAAAAGTTTGATGATGTAATTCGCCCCTTTCATCCAAGATATAAAGAGCGAATTCAAAACAGACGACATCAAGAGCTTTTAAGCCTCTATATTTAGGAATCAAGTAGCGATCCCATTCAAAATCAATAAAGGATATCGGCCTAGCCTCTAATTTTTTAAGAAAGGCTTTAATCGGATATAAGTCATAGAACAAGCCATTATTGCGACTAGCCATTATCTGCGCATATTGAAGTTGGCTTCCTTCAATCAAATTGATATCAGCATCTTTCAAAGAACTAATTCCCTGCTTATACATCAAGTATTTATTCTTACATGCCACTAGGGTCAAAATGTTGTCATCATCTAGAGAAGATTCATCCTTGTAACAAATATGATAGAAAGGACATATCTCTCCAGACTTACACATTCTCTTTCTTACAACTTTGCAATCTTTTAAACTAAACTTCTCCATCTGTTCTATAACTCTTTTAAAGTTAAAGCGATATTTTAGTAAATCATTTAAAAGATACGAAGCCTTAGACTTTTTAGAATATAAATATCGGTCAATAATAAACAGTTTCTCATAATCAATTTCATCTTGATAGATATAATCTTCATTCAATCTGATGATAAAGATGTTATTGATATGATAAGCATTTAATTTTAATACTTCTAAATCTAATCGATAAAAATCTAATTCGTTATCCTTGGGATATAGCCCATAATAGGTAAAATAGACATCAATAGAGTCTTTGAGACGATGAATAATAGGTATTTTTACTCTTAGGCCATTAGCTTCAAAGCGAGCTTTGATAAACCATTCATAATTATTAAATTCATCTTTCGCTCTTGATGGTGAATCATCTTTCACTCCTAAATAGTAATCAGTGATGCCTAACTTCTTAGCGAATAATAAAGTTATATCTTCATCGTTATTTATATAGGAGATGTTATCTACATGATTATCTTTACTCAAATAGTAATATCTAGGACAACGAATAAATTTTCTGATGTCGCTAATATGGTACATTTACTGCCTCTTTACTAGATTATAACACAGTAATGAGAAACCTCTAGATTGTCTATCCATATCTTCGACGACAATATCATAAATCTCTCCCAAGGTCGCACAATAGGCCAAGACATCCCAAGGCTCATTGGTATGAAAATGAATTTTAATAAGTTCATCATCACCGACAGCCAAAAGACAATCACCCTTGAAATGTTCAGTAAAATATGTGCTTATCGCATCTTCATCAAGGCCTTTTCCCTCGATTAATAATTGAGTATCATAACGAAATTCTAACATTTTCTTATTCCTCCTAAATAATGAAATTGCCTTGTTCAAATACTTTGATCTCTTCACCGTCATAAGTAGTTCCATATACTTCCATATCGGCACTACCAAACATGAAATCGACATGAACCATAGATGAATTACCACCTAATTTATATAATTCTTCTTCACTCATCGATGTGCCATCCTTGACATTATTAGGATAACATTGGCCTAAAGCTAAGTGACATGAAGCATTTTCATCAAATAAGGTATCATAGAATAATATATTCAAATTAGAGATTGGAGAATCATTAGAAATCAAAGCAACCTCACCAAGCGATTTAGAGCCTTCATCAGTCTCTAATAAATTCTTCAAAGTCTCTTTATTCTGTTTAGCATCATAGTCCACTACTCGACCATTTTCAAATACAAGTTTAAATTCATCAATAATCTTTCCGCGATATGATAGAGGCTTAGTAGAATAGACTACACCATCGATATGATATCTATCAGGCATCGTAAAGATTTCTTCAGTTGGAATATTAGCGTTGAAGCAGACGCCCTTACTATTAGTATCCAAACCTCCTTCCCACTTATGATTAGCTATAAGGCCGACAGTCAAGTCAGTACCCTTAGAATTCTTAAAGTGTAAAGATTTAAAATTGTAAGCATTCATCTTATCACAATGAATTCTAATCTCACTATTATGTTTTTGCCAATTGTCTTCAACTGAGTTTTCATCAACTCTAGAAGCATATAATACGGCTTCCCATAAAGCCTTTAAAGCTTCATCATCACTCTTTTCAGGGAAGACCTTTTTAGCCCATTTAAGATTAGGATATGAGATGATAGACCATTGGGCTACATTATTGGTAAAGTAGTAATCAAATGGTTTCATCACCTTTTGGCGCTCCATCATAACTTCATTTATCTTACTTGCGTCAATACCTTCCATCAAATCAGGATCAGGTGATTCGACATAGAGGGCGCAATATTCTCTATCAATCAAATACTTAACGTATTCCACTTTATGTTCAGGAACATTCTTGAGCACTTCTGTTTCGACATTTTCATAATCTAAACGACTCAGATGATTGTCAAAGTAATCAACTATAACTTGACCTGCTCCTAATCGATAAGCTTCTTCAGCACACATATGCAAAAAAGAATATGCTTCAACCGGACCAGAGATTCTAATCAATTGCCCCTTTTGAACATTAGCTCCTAAAGAGACAGCCAGAGTTGCATATTTTCTAAGTAATAAATCATTCATAAATACACCTCTTTCTAAGATAATTATACTATTAATTATCTATGCGCTACCATTAAACTACTATTTTAACACCATAAAAGCAGGCCGTTGCCTGCTTAATGAGTTACTTTTTAAGATTCGATTTTACTAACATTGCTGCTCCGATGACACCAGGTTCAGCCAAGACAGCTTTCACAATTGGCACATCTTGCATCTTTTCATGGACCATAGTCTGATAATAGCGAATGACATTATGGAAGTAGAGGTCAGATGCGTTTGAACATCCACCGCCAATCACAAAGATATGAGGATCGCACACATGGGCGATATCAGCCATAGCTTGAGCTAAATCTTTGGATATGCGGTCTAAGATATCTAATGCGCGCTCATCACCATGTCTTGCCAAATTAAAGACATCGATAGCTGATTCTATCTCGCCACCTATCTCTTCTTTTCCCATACGGGCAATAGCAGTACCGCTAGCTTCATTTTCTACAGCACCACGATTTAAATAATTATATTTCTTGCCATTGTCCTTGACGATAATATTGGCGATTTCTCCAGCATATCCCTTTCTTCCGGATACTACCTTACCATCGACCACCAGGGCACCACCAATGCCAGTTGAATGAGTGATGTAATAAACAATAGGACAATCCTTACCTGCACCAAGCACTGCCTCAGCAAGTCCTGCGACATTGGCATCATTATCCATGAAAGTTGGAAGATTAAATCTCTCTTCTAATATCTTACATAGTGGATAGCCAGTAAAACCAGGCAAATTAGTAGAAATGGTAATCGTGCGATTATAAGTGTCGACAGCTCCAGGTATGCCAATACCAATACCTAGACAGCTTTGATAAGCATCGATTTCCTCGATCATCTCAATGATATTAGTGGTAACTCTCTCTGGTCCTTCTAGAGCATATGAAGGTCTTTTGACATCTTGCAAGATATTGCCGTCATCATCAACTTTGGCAACCCTTACATTAGTTCCTCCTAAATCAATACTGATATA
>CALBGK010000116.1 GCA_937893115.1 uncultured Erysipelotrichaceae bacterium
TAAATGTCAAAGGCAAAAGAGATGATGGTTATCATGAATTGGAGATGATAATGCTTCCCGTTTCATATTATGACGAGATTGAACTCAGATTATCTAAAGATATGAAATATAGTTCTAATCGCTCATATTTACGCTTCGATGATAAAAATACTATTGTCAAGGCAGTTGAGTATATGAAAGAGAAATACGCTATCAAAGATAACTTTTCTATCCATATCAATAAGTTTATTCCCACAAGAGCCGGTTTGGCTGGTGGTTCCAGTGATGGAGCGTGCATCATCAGGATCTTGGATGAGATGTATAAATTGAATATGTCTTATGAAGAGAAAAAAGAAGCCAGCCTGGCTATTGGTGCTGATGTCTTTTTCTGCTTCATGAATAGACCGGCCCTAGTAAAAGGGATAGGTGAAGAGTTAGATTTTTTTGAGATGGATAACTTCTTTCATATCTTGCTGGTCAAACCAAAAGAGGGCGTATCGACCAAGGAAGCTTTTAAGAAATTGGATATCGTCAATTGTGACCATCCTGATGCGCGTGCCTTAAAAAGGGCCCTGATCGATAAAGATTATCCTGAGGTCTTAGCAAATATGCAAAATAGTCTTGAATCATCTTCTTTTGAAATTTGCCCAAGCATATTAAAACTAAAGAAAAAATTAGAAGTCTATGGTTTTGACCGTGTGCTCATGTCTGGCAGTGGTTCAACGCTGATTGCTATTTCTAAAGATGTTAAGCTGGTAAACAGAGCGATGAAACAGATGCGCAACAGCCATTACTTTGCGACCAAGGTTAAAATACTGAGTTAAGACTGTTAAATTCGTGTTAGAATTAATGCGTGGAGGGGACGATGAATACAGGCATTATATTTGTTGATAAGCAGTTTCAGAAGAACTTGGCTCATCAGAGAATTTTAGATAAAAATCTGATTGATTATACTATCGATCATTTAAAAAAAGCGGGTAGTGATAAGATTATCATCATCAGTCAGAATGAGTATCAACATGCCGATGCAAAATGGCTCAATAATGTAAAGGAACTCTACTCAGAAATAAGTGATAGTTATGGCAAACTGATTATCACCGGAGTCAATTATCTCAATATCGATACAGATATCTATTCTTCCTTATACCGCAATGATTCAAAGGCGTGCGTAGTTGTAAATAATGGCAAGGCTCTTAATATTTTTGCCTTGGATAGCGACTTATTGAAAGATTATGAAAATTTAGAATATGAGTCTTTTAATATTTCTAAAGATGATCTGTTAGAAGTGAACGAGGTTGAAGATGTAGTTGTTGCCAGCGAAAAGATGCGTCAGGATATCAATATGAAACATCTTCATAATGGCGTCAGCTTTATTGATATCAATAATACTTATATCGGTGAAGATGTAATACTGTCAAAAGGTGTGGTCATCTATCCGGATACTTATCTGGAAG
>CALBGK010000117.1 GCA_937893115.1 uncultured Erysipelotrichaceae bacterium
TTGCTGAGCATTTTCTTTTCGTGATACTATCTGTTTAACTACTTTAATAGCGCCATCTTCATAATAAACTTTTAACTCATCGCCTATATCTAAGAACAATATATATTCCTTATAGCTATCATCGAAGGCTATTTCATATATATTACCAGCACTTTGTATATAGTAGATGGTATTTCCTTCATGGATGACAGTTTCAATATTCTCAATGATTATAGTAGCTTCATTTAGGTCGCTGTAAATAGTGGTCGGATCATTGCTGATCTTTTTAATCAATTCTTCAATCGCTGTCTTTGTATCCTTATCAGCTGAGATAGTATAGACTTGTTGGTAGTCTTGAGCATCGACCATGGCATACATCTTTACAAGTCCAGCGCTATCCTTTAAAGATAAGAGATAGATCGGCTTATTGTCGACATTGACCAATACTGGGAAGGTAGCTGTATAGCCATAGTTCAAAACCTCACCTTCAGCCGAAGCCATAACTGAATATTCATCAGCGCCTGATGTCGGTATGAGTTGAGCTTGATGAGTTCTGAGATTTACTAAGGCAAAACCGATATTTGAATCATCGGCTACCACACTGGTCATACCGGTATAGAGCCAAATATCGCCATTTTTTGAGATGTAGTTATAGCCTTCACTAGCTTGGATGACACCTTCTTGACCAATGAAGGAATTAAAGAAACCATTAGAATATTGGCCATAGTCATTTAATTCTTCATTGACTAAATCTTCTGGATAGATTCTATCTACCCATGTAGGGATATCTTCGATAGCGTATTTAACAGATGAGCCATCGATAGGATTAAATAAGACGGCTCCAGTTACTCTCTTTAAAGCATTGACACCATTATAGGTATAAGTTGTACATACATAATACGGATTGCCTTCTTCATCTATTTCGAAAGTAGGAGAGCCAAAGATATCAAATGGATAGGAGAAACGAAGCTTACGCATCAAATCCTCATTGAAGTAGGCACTAGGTACATAACGCATCTTCTTATCCAGACGATTTAAGACCGTCTCGCCTGTTGTCGTATTGACAATGATATAGCCTGGAATACCTTCGCCTCTATTTTTGAGATATTTGATAAAACCATCATAGTTTAGTGGCGTTACGCGATAAGTGCCTTCTTGATAAGAGATTTGAGAATATTCATCTGAAGCTGTAAATTGTGAGACGAGGTCTATCATTTCACCCATTACCTTATTGCCAAGATTTGAAGCACTGTCGCGATCAATAATGGCTGTTGTATTGAAAGAATAGGCTGGTATTTCATCAAAGGATACACTTTCAATGCTGATGCGGTTAGCATAAGTTCCGGCCATGAATAATGGAGAATAGATAAGAGTAGTCGCAAAGATGTAGACTATTGAAACAGCGATGATACCAAGACATATCTTAGAAGATATTTTAGAAGCCTTGATATCGGGAACTGTCATTGTCTTAGTGGCTATTTTAACTTTCTTTTGGCTAAAGGATATGTCTAAGAAGAAATATTCTAGAGCTAAGAAGATGATAAAGAGCCAAAATTTAATATCGTGGATATTAATGGCTGGAAGTAAAAAATAATATAAGACAAAGGCGGATATAAGTATAACCGCCAATTTGATAAGATTCTTTTTCATACTTATTTCTGATCTTTAATAACTTCGCTTAGGGCCGATAGGGTGCCAGCTACATCCTGTATAGAGCTAGGGATGATGAGCTTAGTAGCTTGACCATCAGCGACTTTCTTTAGTGTTTCATAACTTTGCAATGTCAAGTATTCCTTACTAGGAGTTGACTCAGAAATCTTTTTGACACCATAAGCTTCAGCGTCATAGATGATTTCTAGAGCTCTTGCCTTACCTTCAGCTTCGGCTATCATCGATTCTTTCTTAGCCACAGCGCGCAAGATCATCGCTTCTTTTTCACCCTCAGCTTGTAAGACAGCTGCACGTTTTTCACCTTCGGCCTGTAAGATTTTTTCTCTTCTTTCTCTTTCGGCACGCATTTGTTTTTCCATGGTATCTTGGATATCTCTTGGTGGGATGATATTTTTAACTTCGACACGATTTACTTTAATACCCCAAGGGTCAGTTGCTTCATCGAGGATAGAGCGCATTTTTGAGTTGATGATATCACGCGAAGTTAATGTTTCATCTAGTTCGAGGTCACCAATAATATTACGCAAAGTAGTAGCTGTAAGATTTTCTAGTGCACTAATTGGTTGTTCGACACCATAGGTATATAACTTAGGATCGGTAATCTGGAAGTAGACTACTGTATCGATTTGCATAGTTACATTATCTTTAGTAATAACAGGTTGTGGTTCAAAGTCCATAACTATTTCTTTTAAAGATACTTTATTGGCAACGCGGTCGACAAAAGGAACTAAGAAGTGGGGACCTGTATGCCAAGTCTTACAATAAGTTCCCAGCCTTTCGATGACATAGGCCTTAGCTTGAGGAACGATGCGAATCAAATAGATGATCACAGCGAAGACGATAAGTAATACTACAATAAACATAATAATAGAAAGTATTGTTTCTAACATCTGGATGACCCCCTTTACTTAATACTTTTTACAACTAATTTTGATCCATCAATGGCTAGTATCTCTACCTTTGTGCCAATGGGAATAGGTTTTTCTTCATCACTTATCACATTCCATATGACACCATTAATCTTGATTTCACCATATTCATATTCCGATATCTCTTTAATCAAATAAGTTCTTTGATGAATGAGCCTGTCAGCATTAGTCGCAATAATATTACCTCGAAAATACTTACTAGCTATAGGTCTAATCAATGTGAGTGACAAGATTGATACGGTAAAGAATATGATTATCTGAATACTTATACTTAAATTTAAGAGCTCAGCTATCATAGCTGCCAAACTTCCGATCGCAAACCAGATAGATACTAGAGCTTGGGTTGTGATGATTTCTACAATAATGGCGGCAACTAGAATAATTAGCCATAGATAAATATAATTCATCTCATTCTCCTTTCACTGAATCACTAAGATTAACAATGAGCATGTCTTTGTTGTCATCATAATATGCACCGTACTTTTTATTGACGGACTCATCATTGACGATTTTGGCTATCTGCTGAATAACCGTTTTATTAGAAATGCGGGCATAACCCTTACCGACGGATATCTTGTGTAGATTTTCTAAAGGAATCAAGCCCTTATCAATCGAATCCTTGCTTATGCCTTTGATGGCCATCTGTTTAGCTTTAAAGTCAAATCCTATCATACACCAGCGATAATCTTTAAAATGATTGGCCGCAGCTGTATTCAATGTGATATTGGTAGGATAGACAGTAATAATCATTGCAAAATTATTTCCTTGAACCCATTCAAACATCTCCTTCACCACCTAGCCCAATATTAGCATTTGTTGTATAAATTTTCAATATCTTATAATTATTATTTATCTCTACAACTGAAAATGATAGAATATAACTGAGGTGAAAAAATTGAATATTTTATTTTTGCTTACCCCTAAAGCTAATGTGGCTTGTCTAGATGATTCATTGACTGTAAGACAGGCAATAGAAAGATTTAAAGCCCATGGTTATACGGCCATGCCCATGATTTCTAAAGAAGATGGTCAATATCTAGGAACGATTTCTGAAGGCGACTTGTTGTGGAATATAGTTGATAATTCATATCCCGATATTAAAGAGCTAGAGAACTATAAAGCTGTCAAATTATTAAAAAAACACTTTATGCCAGCGGTTAAAGCAGATGCTAAGATGGATGATGTATTAAGAATGGTTTTAAGCCAAAATTTTGTGCCTGTCGTCGATGATAGAAATATCTTTATGGGTATCGTGACTAGACGTTCAATAATAAATTATTATTATCAGAAAGAAAAAGAAAGTGAATATAATAAATAAAAGATGATATATTGATGGATATATCATCTTTTTTATGAGAAATAAAAAAGACCTTAGTTTCCTAAGATCTATGATGTTTAAAATAAAATATTAAATTTATATCTGATAGGTTCATTATTCAGGTAATGCG
>CALBGK010000118.1 GCA_937893115.1 uncultured Erysipelotrichaceae bacterium
CGGCTAATCAATATATCAATGCCGATAGATTTGTTAAGGGATTAAAGGAAAACGAAGATTATACTATCGATATCAAGGGTAAGAATATCCAACTTACTGAGGCTGGTATCGCTAAGGGTGAAAAGAAGTTTGGTGTAGAAAACTTATACGATATTGCCAATACTAATTTAGTTCACCATATCAATCAGGCTTTAAAAGCTAATTACATCATGCATAATGATGTTGAATATGTCGTTGAAGACGGCGAAGTAATCATCGTTGACCAAAATACCGGTCGCAAGATGCCGGGCCGTGAATATTCAGATGGCTTACATCAAGCTATCCAAGCTAAGGAAGGCGTACAGATTAGACAAGAGACAACTACTCTAGCTACGATTACTTATCAGAATTTCTTTAGACTTTATAATAAATTAGCTGGTATGACAGGTACAGCTAAGACGGAAGAAGAAGAATTTTTATCTATTTACAATATGCGCGTAGTTGAGATACCAACTCATCGTCCTGTTGCGAGAGTTGACTATCCGGATTTAGTCTTTGGTACTAAACGTGCTAAATATGAAGCGTTAGTCAATGAAGTGTGTGAACTACATGCCAAAGGACAACCAGTTCTAGTTGGCACTATTTCGGTAGAGACCTCAGAATTATTATCACGCATGTTGAAGGCTAAAAGAATTAGACATGAAGTATTGAATGCGAAAAACCATGCCAGAGAAGCAGATATTATCGCTTTAGCAGGCCGTGAGGGGGCCGTCACTATCGCCACTAATATGGCAGGACGTGGTACCGATATCAAACTTACCGATGAATCTAGAGCTCTTGGTGGTCTAGCTGTTTTGGGTTCTGAAAGACATGAATCAAGACGTATTGATAACCAATTGCGTGGACGTTCTGGTCGTCAGGGAGATCCTGGTTTCTCACGTTTCTATGTGTCTTTAGAAGACGATTTGATGCTTAGATTCGGCAGCGAGAGAATACAGGGGCTCTTCAATCAAATGGGCGATGCGCCAATCGAAGTAAGTGCTGTCACTAAGGCTATTTCGACAGCTCAAAAGAAGGTCGAAGGACTCAACTTTGATATTCGTAAATCATTACTTGATTATGATGATGTTCTCCGCCAACAAAGAGAGACCATGTATGCGCAAAGAAATTATATCTTGGAGAATGAAGATGTGCATTCAGTAGTCTATGATATGTTTAAACGTGTCATAACCAATGAAGTAAATAACTTTGTAACACATGATGGTAAACATGAAACTGTTGATGTCGATGGTCTGGTTGATAGATTACATAAGATAGCCAAGGAAATTAATTTGAGCAGTGATGACTTAAAAGGTCTAAACGTTCAAGAGACTATTGATAAGTGTCTAGAGATTCTTTGGAATGATTATGACAATAAGATCAAGCCAGTAAAAGACCAAGTACTTCCACAAGAAAAAGTCATGGTCTTAAGAGTTATCGACCGTGCTTGGGTCAACCAAATAGACATCATGTCTAAATTGAGAGAGGGTATTCACTTACGTAGTTATGCTCAAAATAATCCACTTCAAGCCTATGTCGAAGAGGGTTATCAATTATTCGATGAGATGATGAATACAATCTCAAGAGAAGTAGTAAGCTTCTGTACAAATGTAAGAGTAATTATTAAACCACGAGTAATTTAATTATGGAAATATATGAGATTAAACAAAGCCTAAACACTTCAATTAAGAAGTTAAAAGATTTAGGCGACTCTCTTTGACTTAGCTAAGCTAGAAGAGAAACTTAAAGATTTAGCAGCTAAACAAGAAGAGCCTAATTTCTGGGACGATCCTAAAAAGGCTCAGAATCTGATCAAGGAATATAATACCTTAAAGGAGTTGAGAGATAAGTATTATCTCAATAAGAAGGCGCTAGAAGATGTCTTGGTATTAGCTGAAGATGTAAACAAAAACTATGATGAAGACATGGTTGAGCTATTAAATGATGAATACCAAAAAGCCAATAAAGACTTTGAAGATTATGAGATCAAAGTCTTGCTGTCTAATGACTATGACCATGCCAATGCCATATTAGAGATTCATCCTGGCGCTGGCGGAACTGAGTCACAAGACTGGGCGATGATGCTATTTAGGATGTATCAACGCTACGCGCAAAAAAATGGTTTTAGCTTTGAAGTTATGGATTATCAAGATGGCGACGAGGCAGGCATGAAGTCATGTAATGTCTTGATTAAAGGTGACTTGGCCTATGGCTATTTAAAGGGCGAAACTGGTGTTCATCGCTTGGTTAGAATATCGCCTTTTGATGCTTCAGGTCGAAGACATACATCTTTTGCCTCAGTTGAAATAACACCAGAATTTAATGACGAGATTAAAATCGATATCGATGAAAAAGACTTAGAAGTCGATACGATGCGCTCTTCTGGTGCAGGTGGTCAACACATCAATAAGACTGATAGTGCTGTCAGAATTAAACATATACCTACTGGTATTGTCGTCTTCTCTCAAACTGAGAGATCACAGATTCTTAACCGTGAGCGTTGTATGCAGACTTTAAAGAGTAAATTATATCAAAGGGCCATCGCTGAAAATGAAGCGAAGATGAAAGAACTCAAGGGTGAACAAAAAGCCATAGAATGGGGTTCACAAATCAGGTCTTATGTCTTTTGTCCATATACTATGGTTAAAGACCATCGCACAGGTATGGAAGAGGGCAATGTCGAAAAGGTTATGGATGGGGATATTCAAGAATTTCTATTCAGCTATTTAAAAAGTCAAATATAAAAAGTGAGGGGTGACCCTCACTTTGTGCTCTCAACATATTAATTATAACATATAAAAATTTATATTTATAGACTTGTATATATGGGTGTATTTGTTAATATGTAGATGAGGAAAGGGCGATACAATCGTAAAGGTATAGACCCATGGACAAGGATAAATAAAAAATCCAGATGATTTCATCTATCAGCTGGATATCATAATTAAAGATGAGCATAGATTTAGATATAGGTAGAATATCAAATCTGATCATTAAAGATGTTTCATAGATAACTGATTTCTTCTGACGTAGGAAGTTGATAATCTGTGAATGACGATTTTGTTGATTGAGAATATTTTTACACATATTAATTTAACTCCTTTCTAGTTAAAAATAGGGAAAAGGCATCATAAATTATCGATGGTAGTAAACGATGCCTTTTTTCCTTGTATAATATATGTATGGGGGGTATATACATATGAAGAAAATTGTATTACTTTTATTGGCGACACTATGCCTTTTTGCCTGCGGTGGAGATTCTAATTCAAATGGTGATGCAACTATGGTCTGCTCAGGTGAATCAGATTCCCAAATGTTAGTAAATAGTGTATATGCCGATGGTGATGTCATCACTCGTATTGTTTATTATGCCGAAACAGATGGCACCATGCTAGGACTTGATGAAGAGACATTACAGCTATTAGTCGATCAAGTAGCTAGTGAATATGGCCAATATGAATTTATTGACTATAATGCTGAAGTAAAAGATGGCACTGTAATTGAGACGACTGATATCAATTTTAAAGATGCTGATATGGAAGCGTTATATAATTTATCTATCGTCGATAGAGCTGATGCTGACTATATCTCATTAGAATTGGTGCGTTCAGCCTTTGAAGAAATGGGCCTATCATGTACAAATAGTAAGTAGTTACTTGCACATTATCATTACTTAGGTTTAAAATTGATATATAGTTTTGATAGATAGAGTAGATGACGAAAGATTAAAGAGAGTTTCTGTTTGCTGCGAAGAAATATCCTTAGTCATTGAAGATGGATCTTGAACTTCATATTTGATATGTAGGATATGACGTAAACTTGCGTTAAAAGTATAAAGAGATAAGTTAAGGTGGTACCTCGCTTTATGCGACCTTTGTGCTACCTTTTTATTTTGGGGGAATAGAAAATGACAAAAAAGACTTATTATGTATCAACACCTATTTATTATCCCAGCGATAACTTCCATGTAGGGCACTGTTACACGACATGTATTGCTGATGCCTTAGCACGTTATAAGCGTTTAAAGGGTTATGATGTGTTCTTTTTAACTGGTTCTGATGAACATGGCCAAAAGAT
>CALBGK010000119.1 GCA_937893115.1 uncultured Erysipelotrichaceae bacterium
CTTATATGCCTGATAATGCCTTAGAGTTAGATGTCTATTATGATTATCCGAATATTACCGTCCATTATAAGGAATATAAAACGGAGAAAGTGCTTAATGATGATATCATAAGGAAATATAAAAAAGGGGAAGAATATAATATCATCACACCTAATATCAATGGATATGAATTATATGATGACAGTATGAACTCTATATCTGGGATAATGCCTGGAGAGAACCTTGAGTTTGTAATCTATTATGTCAAAGAATTTAAACCTTCTAAACATATAGTAGCTATCAATGATATTAGTATTATTCAAGATAATTCTGATAGGGGAGTCCAACTCAAGACTGATGATATAGTCACATATGAAATTCGTTATCATAATAATAAAAAAGACACAATAAATAAAATGATAAATGATAAACTTACTGACTCTTTAACTTTTATAGGATTTGAAGAAATCGATTCTAGTATTAAAGCGAGTTATGATGCGAGCTCAAAAACAATTAATCTAAATATAAATATAAAAGGTGAATCTAGTGGAAGTCTTCGTTTTAAAGTTAAGGTAAATGGTTGCGATGAACCATTTATTAATAACTGGGATAGAAAAGATCCTCGTATCAAATATGAAGTGATTAAATCTGCTGATCCAAAAAGCACTGGCGAAGTAGGCTACAATCAAGAAATAACTTATTATCTTACAGTTAAAAACTTAGGTTTAAATCCTATAAGTAATATAGTGGTTATTGACAAGATTCCTGATGGAAGTAAATATTTAACTTCAAATAGTGGTGAATATATAAGTGATGGTAATTATATCCGATTCTTAATTGATGAATTAGCTGTGGACGAAGTTATAAAGCTAAGTTTTAAAGTTCAAGTAATAACTCAAGTAGAAGATGATTCAACAATTCTAATTACCAATAAAGCACTTTATAATAATTTTAATGATTTAAATGGATTAACTATCGATGAAACAGTTTTGAATAAGGGTATTCCAACTAATGAAATAGTCCATAAGCTTGTCGGACCAAAACTAACAGCGAATAAATCTGCTAATCCAATGAGTGGTTCTATTATTGATGAAGGTGATGAGATAACTTATATAGTAGATATTACTAATGATGGCAATGTTGATTCTAATTATCTAAGAATCATCGATGAAATACCTAAAGGAACAGAATATATTAGAGGTTCAGCTTCTTTATCTAATACCAATATGACCCACAATGAAAAATATATGGTTACGTATGGTGATAAATTTGATATCAGATATCATAATGATGGAGTTGTGGGAAGTGATAAAAAATCATATTATGACTTAGAAAATATTAGACTAGATGTTAAAAGTAAAATATGTAATATTACAATTACATATCCTAGAGAACTCTTAGTTAAATATAGTGATTTGTCTGCATCCAGTATTAACAATTCTAATGGGAATATTATTATAGAATATGGAAGTAGTGGCGTAGATCAAAACGTGGTTGCTGATGACTTAGAAAAGTTACTATTTATCTCTGATGGACCATTGACTAGTCCTCAAGAATTAAAGATAAGTTTCAAAGGTCCTGATGTAAGCGAAGAATATATTAATTATGGCAGAGATATTAATATTGCATTTAATACCAAAGAGTTTAAATACTATTTAAAAGATATTGATTTATCAAAGCTTACCAATGAAGTTTCTGATTTCACTATCTCGTGGCCAAATGGCCTATCAATTAATAGTAATACATCTATCGATCATGATGCTTGGGATAAAGAAGAGGGACAAAATTATCTTAAATTTACTTTAAATAAAGATAATACCGTATCTGATATTAAAAGCTATTTATCAAATCTGTATTTTACAGGAACGTATGGCATAAGAGGAAAAATAGAAGTAGACATAAATGTTAATATTAAAAACGAAATATGGGAAGAGCATGATCTATCAAAAGTTCCAGATGATGGTTCACATCGTATATATATGGGTGTTAGAGATTTAGGAACTAATGCTGATTTTAAAGCTACCCAAGTCTATGTGACTACCTGGTGTCATACTCATGCGGGTGATTATGTCCTAAGGGCTTCTAATAATAGATCAAATTGGATAAATCTAGCTAACTTCCATGTAAATGGTGGTGGTTCTGCTCAAACATTTATAGTAAAGAATAATAATACATATAGATATTATGAAGTTGTAGAGACTAGATCTGCTGGTAGTTATTCTGGTCAATGGTGGCAATATATTTTAAAAGGATATCGTCTAAGCGATAAAAAATATACTGTAAGTCTTTCTTCAGATATTCCTTATCAAGGAGAAATAATAAGTGATGAAGGTGTATCTTCTTTAACTTTACCAACTAGTAAATCTACTGGTCTTTGTGAGTTTAATCTTAGTGGTAACTATATTGAATGCAAGACAGCTGATTTAAGGGCAAAGAAGGACCATGCGATCTTGACTTTTAAAGTTAAAGTATTAAATCCAAATATCGGTAATCAAGATTCAACCATTATAAATAGGGCATTTTATGAAAGTGTAGCAGATGATTTTGACTTAGGATCTTCAAAAAAGCCAAGTAACAAAACTAATGAAGTTGTCCATATCATCAGTTCATTAAAACCAGAGGTTGTAGCATCAAAGTCTTCCAATCCGGTGAGTTCTACCCATGTTGGAATTAAACAAGAAATAGAATATTATATTTCTATTAATAATATAACAGGCGTAAACGCACCTTATACAGTGGTCAGAGAGTACTTGCCGGATAATGTCGATTATGTACCTAATTCAATCAGTGATAATGGTGTATATGTTTATAATGATGGAAAAGCTTATGTTGAATGGGTATTAGAGAATATTAAAGGAAATGATGCTAAGACAATAAGCTATAAAGTTAAAGTTGTCGATGAACCTGATTATTTAAAAGATATTGAAGCTATCGCTTTATACGAGCTATATACGATGAAACCAGAAGAAGCAGGCTCTATTGTTCAAGAACCAAATAATATGACAAATAAGACTATTCATAGTTTATTAAATATTAATGATGAAAGTGGTCCTATGATTGAAGTTACAAAAACTAGCAATCCATCAGATGGCAGTTCAATATTAAGGCAATCTGAAATAACATATACTTTATCAATCGAAAATATAGCTGAGAATGAAAAAGCTATCGCTCCATATATTTTGATTAGAGATTACATACCTGAGGGAGCAAGATTTAAAACTATCATTCCAAATAATAAAGATGAAAATGTAAAATATCATTATGATGAAGCTAACAATTGTATTGAATGGAAAATAGAATTCTTAAAACCTAAGAGTAAAATTGAGGTGCAATTCATAGTCACAGTCAATAAAGAAGCTGAAGTAGCTAGCGTTAATAATTATGCGACATATGGCTTATTTGCGAAAAAAGAAGATATAAATGGTGACAAACTCAATGAGAGGACAAATGAAGTAATTTTATATTTAAAGAATCCACTTATACAATAAGTTTAACTAATAGTTCTGATGCATTAGCTAACTATGTTAATATTGAAAATTATATTCCAGAAGGGACTATCTTTATTCCTGATTCTATCATTACATCAAAATTTTCTGATGATGGAGATATCGGTTTTGATCATAGATCTATACAATATGTCTTATATGATTTAAAACCTCAAGAGACAAGAACTGTATCATTTGATGTAGAAGTTGATGATAGTGTAAAAGATGGAGAAATTATAAGAAATAAGGCATTTATTGAAACATCTATAATTAAAGGAGGAGATGCTGGTGGTGAAGACTATATTCATCCTACAATTGAAACTAATGAAGTAATGCATACTTTAGAACTTAATGTAGATACAATAGCAACCGG
>CALBGK010000120.1 GCA_937893115.1 uncultured Erysipelotrichaceae bacterium
ATCCTGCAATTTGTCAATGCTAACTATGAACTATACTATCAAGTGATTAAAGATGCTAAAAAAGAGGGCTATCGTTGGGTCGACTTCTTTGGTGCTGAAGGTATCGTCGATAAGAAATCTTCACTCTATGGCATAACCTTATTTAAGATGCGTTTTGGTGGCGACTACGATGAGTTTATCGGTGAGTTTGACTTCATCGTCAGACCTCTCATGAATAAGATAATATTGACATTATTGAATATTAGACGTAAATACTACATTAGAAAAGCAGAAAAGAATAAATGAAACTGATAGAAATAAAAAAAGAAGATTACAATTCATTGACCAGAAATCATCCTCTAGCCTCTTTTGAACAGACTTCTAATTGGGCTGATGTCAAAAGAAGTACTGGTTGGAATGATTATTATCTAGCCTATGTCGATGATAATGGACAATATTTGGCCTTTGCCATGTTGCTGGCGAAGAAGATGCCGCTTTTTAAGCGATATCTCTTCTATTCACCTCATGGTTATCTAATTGATTTTGATAATAACGAAGTAGTCAAATCATTCAACGAAGAATTAGTTAAATATTTAAAAGGCAAGGGAGCATTCGAGCTCATCATCGATCCCTATCTCTCTTACCAACAAAGAGATATCAACGGCAATATCGTCGAAGGCGGTATTGAACATAAAAAAGTTGTCGATGATTTAATAGCCTTGGGTTATCATCACAAAGGCTTTAATCTCTACTACGAAAATCTTCAACCCCGTTGGCTATTCCGCCTTCCTCTAGACCGTCCATATGATGAGTTACAAAAAAACTTTCGCTATGAAGTTCGTCGCAGAATCAAGAAAAAGGATAATTTAGCCATTGATGTAAGAGAACTTAATAGAGACGAAATCCCTGTCTTTAAGAATCTGATGGAAAAGACAGCAGATCGTAGAGGTTTTATTGATAGACCCCTTTCTTACTATGAAAGAATGTATGACATGTTAGGAAGGGATAATATGTTACACTACTACGTAGCAGAAATAGACTTTGCTAAGTGTCGTGAAAATGTCTTGCGTGACATCGAAAAGAATAAAACTTATATCGCCAAGATTAAAGCTCGTTCTAATTCTAAGCACAACGAAAACGTCATCGCCGAAGAAGAGATAGTCTTAAATTCTAACTTGACCTTACTTAAAATCATCGATGAAGCCCATAGTGAATATGGTGAAAAGGTGGCCTTAAGTGCCATCGCCCTACTAACTTATGGTGAAGAAGCTATCATGTTGCTGGCGGGAAATGACGAAAAATATATGACACACTTTTCAACTTCGTACATCATTGTCACTGAGCTCATCAGGAAGGCCCAGGCAGAAGGTTTTAAATATTATAACTTCTATGGCATCACTGGCGATTTCAATCCCGATAATGAATTCTATGGTCTTTATACTTATAAGAAACAATATGGTGGTGAAGTAGTTGAACTGATAGGACAGTTTGAATATACTATTTCCTCAACTTTCAAAGCTATTTACAATATCGCTAAAAAGGCATACAATTTTACTAAATCCTTTAAATAAAAGGATTTATGCCGACGTAGCACAGTCGGTAGTGCAACGCACTCGTAACGCGTAGGTCGTAGGTTCAAGTCCTATCGTCGGCACCAGTTTCATTCAAGTTCGTACCCTCGAACTTATATATTAATGGTTGATTAAATTATCCTAATCAACCATTTTTTCTTCTTCGATTTGATAATATGTAGTTAATTAATTACCATAAATATTGATTCTTATATGATCGATAGTCGCTTTGACGCTTCTGCAAAGGCATAGCTAGATTGGAACTGTGTCCTTCCTAGCTATAGTCATAGAGGTGTAGCTCAACGCTTTTATAAAAGCATTCCAAATTCCGAAATGATAGACATCGGCATCTGGATAGACATTGAATAAATCAGCAATATTAAAAGATAACTTCCCCTATATTAGAAAGTTATCTTTTTTCTTACTTATTTTCGATTTGAATATGACCGCCATCAAAACTAATCTCTGCTTCATAGAAAGCTTTGATGCCATCGATCATATATTGAATATCTTTAATTCCCTGTGTCTCATAACTTGAATGCATAGCTAATTGAGCCATGCCGATATCAATAGATAGCAGTGATACTTGAGCATTAGAGATATTGCCTAAGGTTGAGCCACCACGCATATCGCTGCGATTAGTGAAATATTGGTAAGGAACTTTAGCCTTATCGAGAATCTGGGTAAAGATGGCGCTGCCTAAACTATCAGAAGTATAAGATTGGTTGGCATTGTGTTTAATCACGATACCAGCATTCATATATGGTCTATTAGTCTCATCGGCTTTTTCGGGATGGTTAGGATGAGCAGCATGAGCATTGTCACAAGATAGAGAGATAGAATTGGCAATAGCTCTTTCATAATTGAAATTTAGCTCTTCGCTAACCTTGCGCAAGATTAAATTCAAGAAATCGCTAGCAGCTCCTTGTCTTGTGAGTGAACCGACTTCTTCATTGTCAAAACAAGCATACAAATTGATATGGTGAACATCTTCAGCACTTAAAAAAGCCATTAGTGATGTAAAGCTAGAAGATAAGTCATCTAAGTGATGACTAGAGATATAATCATCCCATATCATAGCTTCTACTAAAGGATATAGAAACAAATCAAAGTTCAAGACATCTTCTTTATTAATACTTAGATGTTCAGCTATCATCTGATTTAAATCAAAATCTTCTTTACAAAGTGGTAATAAATCAACTTGAGGATTGTAATCATAACCCTTATTGATAGATGGATTCATATGAATAGCGACATTAGGAATAATACAAATTGGTTTCTTAAAATCGACATTGATAGCCTGAAGACCATCTTCCCTTTTAATAATAACGCGACCAGCCATAGATAAAGGTCTATCTAACCACGAAGCCAAGATAGGCCCGCCATAGACTTCCACATTCAATCTAACATACTTGCCATTTTTGATAATGGCATTAGGTTTCAATTTCAAAGATGGGCAATCACTATGACTCAAAGCCATAAGGAATGATTGTCTATCTAATTTCTCAGGTATCTTAAAAGCGATAATACTTGAGCCATTTCTTTTTACATAATAATTATGCCCAAGTTCAATATTAAAATCTTTACGCTCATCTAATTCGATGAAATCTTCTTTATTTAAAATATCAGCAATTTTATCGGTGGCATTGTAACTAGTACGACCATCATTTAAAAATTCACACAGTTTTTCTAACATAAGCTTCCTCCTAATCTCAATTATATCATTTGCGATGCAATATCGTTAAAGCTTCAAAATGCGATGTAAAACCAAATTGATCATAGAGACTTATATCTTCAATAGAATAATCATTTTTAAGCTTTTTTAAATCATCTGCCATAGTCAAGGGATTACAAGAGACATAGGCTATCTTTTTAGGTCTTTTCTTTAGCACGGTCTTAATAAATCTATCATCCATACCGCTTCTAGTCGGATCGACAACCAAGATATCAAAATCATTATCGTAGATATACTCACTCACATCACTTGTGATGAAGGAAACATTGTCGATATTATTATCTCTAGCATTAATCTTAGCCATTTTAACCGCTTGAGCATTAATCTCTACCCCTATTACTTCTTTAGCCTTAGCAGCTAAAAATAGGCTGATGGTGCCAATACCACAATAGGCGTCGAGTATGACATCATCTTTTTGAATACCTAATCTTTTGACGACATCTTCATATATCTTTAAGGCACAGTCATGATTTACTTGATAAAAGGCATTGTTAGGGATATTGAAGATAAAATCCCCCATCTTGTCTTTGAGATAGCCTAAACCATAGACATTAATAATATTTCCTTCTATTACCACTGTAGTATTACGACTGTTGATTGACATATCGATATTCACTATCTCAGGATGTAATTTTCTAAGTGTCTTAAAAAAATTATTGCTTCCCTTGAACTCTCTGCTTCCCAATACTAGACACATCGATACCTTATCATCACTAGATATCCTAAACATGACATAGCGAACTAAACCCCTTTTAGTAAGGGGATTATAGGCTTCTACATGATATCTATTTAAGTAATTTAAGATATCTTTCATTATCTTAGAGGCTGTTTCTTTTTGAATGAGACAACCATCAATACTTATAGGTTTGGCCTTTCCTTCTTCATAAAAGCCAGCGCATAGCTTAGCCTTTTGCATAAAGAAGCGATAAGTTATCTTATTACGATAATGATATATACAAGGATTGGCTACAACTTCACCAATACGAAAATCTTTAAGAATCTTTTGATACTCTTTTACTTTAGATTTTAAAGCTGTTTCATAATCATCTAATGGATATTTACACGCTCCACAGAGTTTAAAATATTTACAATTGTTCATCGCTATGTATATTATAAACTAATAATTATCCTTATTCATTTTTAAAATTGTATGGCGATATAAAACTACTACTAATATTGTCGATAAAATATCTGCCACTGGTTGTGCCCACAATAATCCATTGATGCCAATCATACTCTCCATGATAAATAATGCAGGAATATAGATTAAGCCCTGACGGCTTATATTGATGATCAAAGCAGGAGTGGCTGCTCCGATGGCTTGTAAAGCATTGACAAAGACATAAAAAATACCAAATAGGAAACTGGTAGACAATAGTATTCTAGAAAAATCAATACCGTAAGATAGAGCTTCTAGATCACTCAAGAATACACTTACTATCGATTCGGTGAAGATATAACATAATCCAGTCATAGTCACGCTTAATGCAAATGAGAATATAAGCGAAAATTTCATCACTTTCTTAAATCTGTCTTGAAGATTAGCACCGACACAATATCCTAACAGTGGCTGAACTCCTTGAGCAAAACCTATGCATATCATACTGGTTATCATGGTAACCTTCATCGCTACACCTATTCCTGCAAGAGCCATGTCACCATAGCTTGTCATCATACCATTGACCATTATCTGAGAAATGCTCATCAGTAAAGAACCAAGAGATGCTGGTATACCAATAGATAAAACTTTAAAACAAGTTCCTTCTTTCAGGGTAAAATCTTTGATTGAAATGCTTAAGGTCGATTCACCCTTCAAGAAATAAATAATATAATACATGGCTCCAGCTATATTGCCAATGACAGTGGCGATAGCAGCACCAGCGATGTCCCATTTAAAAGCTAATATCATGATTGGATCAAGCACTACATTTAACAAATTTCCTATTACTTGTCCCATCATTGCCTTGGTTGATTGTCCTTCTGCTCTTATGATATTAGAATAACAATTAGAAATTAGGACAAATGGCCCAGAAAAACTTACAATGGTCAAGTAGATCTTTGCATATTCCC
>CALBGK010000121.1 GCA_937893115.1 uncultured Erysipelotrichaceae bacterium
TGAACTATCCAAACCTTATCTTTATACTTGGCAGTGATGACACTTGAAAGTACTAATTCATCTTCTTTAATATCTGCAACTAACTTAGCTTCTTTTTGGATCTTTTTAATTTGATCATTTAAGTCATTGACTTTTTTCTTTTGGCGAGAGCTAGCATTTTCACTAGTACAAATAGCTAGTTCATCTAAAAGATCTTTTTCTTTTTGTTCATATACTTTTTTTAGATGTAAGACATCTAATTTAGCGATATAGATATCAGACATGCCATCTTCATTTAAGACAGTATAAAAGTCATCGAAGAAAGCATAGGGTTCCAAGACTATTTCCTTGCGTTTAGAAGTTTCTTCCATTGTCTTATAGAAGTCTTTGACATCTTGTCTACTTCCTTTATATATCTTTAAATTATAAGGATTGTTGCGCTTTAAGATATTCTTAGTAGTTGGATGAAAATGATTAAAGATATCATCTAAATCACTATCTAGATTTAAGCGGAAGGTAAAGCGAGGATTAGATGAATCGGCAAAACGAATAGTAAAACCTTTATGTCTTGCACCTAAGGCTTTTAAATTATCAATTAGTCTTAAATTGTCTTTGTCTTCATCTATCACTTCAGCATTATTATCTAGCTTATGCAAGATTAAGTCTGGGTCGATGCGTAAATATAGGCCATGATGACTCTTAGTAAATTTCTTTATCTCTTCGACCATGACTTTTAAAATCTTTTCATCTTGATAATTGATGATAAAGCCACGAGGGCAATAAAAGATGGAATAATATAATATCTTTTTTTCTAATACTAGGGCAGTAGCCTTAATTTCTTCATTATCCATTAGGGCTAGATGATAAATTTTTTGCCTTCTTTTCATCGCCACTTTACCCCAAGAAGAGGTCTGCATAAAGTGGGCTTTTTCGTTATTATATACAAATGAATCAAAGGATTCGCTGTCTATTTCTCTCAATTCCATGAAGCTATTATATAAGACTTTTTATTCCTTTACAAATTTAAAATATCATTTTATAATGAGAATAGTTCTCAATAAGCTTATTATGCGACACACTAGACAAAAAGAAAAATTACAGACACTCTTATTTGAAAAGCCTCATCACTTCAAAGCTGAGGAACTTTATAATCTCATCAATAAAGAGGGCAAAGTTATTTCATTGGCAACTATTTATCGCCAACTAGATGGTCTTGTGAAAGAAGGCAAACTCAAGAAAATCAATATTGATAATACCTTCTTCTACGATTCGCGGATTGAAGCTCATGAGCATTTTTATTGTATTAAATGTCAAAGCGTCAGCGATGTCATAATAGATGATGGACTATTAGCTAAATCATTTAACGAACATAATGATCATGAACTCTTGTCGCAAGAAGTAATCTTTAGGGGAATTTGTAAAGACTGTTTGAAAAAGGAGAAAAAGAGATGGAATTAAAAGGTTCAAGAACAGAAAAAAATCTTCAAGAAGCATTCGCTGGTGAATCACAAGCACGTAACAAGTATACTTACTTCGCTAAAATCGCTTTAGATGCAGGTCTTGATCAAGTAGCTAAATACTTCTTAGAAACTGCAAGAAATGAACAAGAACACGCTCGTCTATGGTTTGAAGCATTAAATGGTGGTATGCCAGATGTTGCAACTGCTCTAAAGATGGCAGCTGAGGGTGAAAACTACGAATGGACCACTATGTACAAGGACTTCGCTGAAGTAGCTAAAGAAGAAGGCTTCACTCGTATCGCTGCTCAGATGAAGATGGTAGCTGATGTAGAAAAGTTACATGAAGAAAGATACTTAAACCTTCTATCAAATGTTGAAAATGCTCAAGTATTTGAAAAGGAACACGAAGAAGTTTGGGTATGTGCTGTATGTGGATACCGTCATGTAGGTAAAAAAGCACCTGTTGTTTGTCCTTTATGTGGTTATCCTCAAAGCCAATTCTCGCTTGAAAAGATTGACTACTAATATTAAAAGTGGCTTCCAAAATTGGAAGCCTTTTTAATTCTAATTAAGTCTAGTTTAGAGTTTTACGACATTTTTAGCCTGCGGTCCACGATCGCTTTCAACGACATCATATGTAACAGCTTGCCCATCTTCTAAAGTTTTATAACCATCGCAAATAATTCCTGAGAAATGTACAAATATTTCTCTGCCATCATCGCCAGTAATAAAGCCATAGCCTTTTTCAGAATTAAACCATTTAACTTTGCCGGTCATGATTCCTCCTTTTACTAGCGTTATTAAGTATTTGATATACTTCCTTAACACACTTAAATTATAATCTATTTAGGCCATTTATGAAAGCCTTTTCATACAATTGTTGTTGACAATAGATAAGATTTTTGTATACTACTATTTGAGTGTAAATAATGGCTAAGATTACGATTGAAAATAAAATGGATAAAAATTTATCTGTTTTGTATATAGGTGAGTTTGAAGATAACGGTAAGATTACATATGTCGAAAGAGACAGCAACGCTTTAACTACCATTTCTTATGATGAATCTGGCTTAGATATTACACGTCTATTTGATAACAATAAGACGATACTACATCTATATGAAGAAGCTTATGGCAGTCTAGAATCCGAATATGGAATATTGCCTTTAGATGTTGAAGTCTTAGATTATCAAAAAGATGAACACAGAATTATAGTCGAATATCGTGTACAGGACACTTTTTTATTCACGATAGAATTTTAGGAGTTTAATAATGGCAAGTTTCAAATCAATGACAGATGTCGCTTATGATGTAATGTCAAAGAAAAAACACAGTATGGATTTTAGCAATTTATGGGAAGAAGTAGTTAATACCACCCACATTCAGGACGAGGATGAGGCCATCGCTCAATTCTATACTGATTTAACCTTAGACGGACGTTTCGCTTCCCTCAAGGACAACAATTGGGATTTAAAAGAGCGCTATTCTTTTGAAGAGACCTATGTCGATTTAAGTGAATTAGATAGCGATGAAGATGAAGAATTAACTGAAGAAGACGAAGAAGACGAAGACGGAGAAATTATAAAGAGTGAAGAAGACGAAGAAGAATACTAATTCGTCTTTTTCTTATAGATTATGAAATATATAGTACTAGATTTTAATGGCACTATCATCGATGATGTCGATGTATCACTAGAATGTTTAAATATCTTAAGGGCTAGATTTTTAAATCTAGCACCTTTGAGTCTAGATGAATATCGTCATATCTTTACTTTTCCCATCATTGATTACTATAAGTGCGCGGGCTTTGACTTTAAGGATGTGAGCTTTGAAGAGGTGGGCAAGATGTGGGTCGATCTCTATCTTGAAAGAGCTAAGTGTATTAATTTGATGGATGATATTCTTTCCTTTTTAAAGAAGTATAAAGATAGCTATCACTTTATTGTTTTATCGGCATCAAAAAAAGAGATGATCATCGATGATTTAAATAGGTTTGGTATCATCGATTACTTTGATGAAGTTTTAGGCATAGATAATATCTATGCTCATGGCAAGCTAGAAATAGCCAAAGCATATTTTAAAGATAAGAAGTTTAGTGATTATCTTTTAATCGGTGATACCCTTCATGACGCTGAGGTCGCTAAAAGTGTTGGAATAAATTACAAACTGGTGGCTAAGGGGCATCAGGCCATTGATGTACTAGCAGAAGAAAGTGCAGAGATTTATCATAATATTTCCGATATAGTACTTTAAAATATTGAGAATAAGGCTAAAAAATATTAAAATAAGGGTAAATAATCTTAGGAGGAATTTATATGTTAGTTTCTGCAACAGAAATGCTTAAGAAAGCACATGACGGACACTATGCGGTCGCAGCTTTCAACATCAATAATCTGGAATGGACCAAATCCATCTTAAAGGCATGTCAAGAGATGAATTCACCTGTCATCCTTGGTGTATCAGAAGGAGCTGCTAAATATATGTGCGGCTTTAAGACAGTTGCTGATATGGTTAGAAATGTTCATGACGCTATGGGAATTACTGTTCCTGTTGCCCTTCATCTTGACCATGGTAGTTTTGAAGGTGCTAAAGCCTGCATCGAAGCAGGATTCACATCTGTCATGTTTGATGGATCACATTATCCAATTGAAGAAAATATTGAAAAATCAAAAGAGATTATCGCTTATGCTCATTCAAAAGGAATTTCTGTAGAATGTGAAGTTGGTGGTATCGGTGGAGAAGAAGATGGTGTTACTTCTATGGGTGAAGTAGCTGATCCTGAAGAATGTCGTCGTGTAAATGAACTTGGCGTGGACTTCTTGGCTGCTGGTATTGGTAATATTCATGGTAAATATCCTAGCAATTGGGCTGGTTTGAACTTTGATGTCTTAGCTGAGATTCAAAAAGCTACTAATGGACGTCCACTAGTACTTCATGGCGGTTCAGGAATTCCAAGAGATCAGATTAAGAAAGCTATCTCTTTAGGTGTATCTAAAATTAATGTAAATACCGAACTACAACTTGAATTCCAAGCTGCTACTCGCAAATATATCGAAGAAGGAAAAGACTTACAGGGTAAAGGATACGACCCACGTAAACTCTTAGCTCCAGGTGCAGAAGCTATAACTAACAAATGTAAGCTGATGATTCAGGAATTCGGTTCTGACAACAAAGCTTAATTAGTATAGGCAGGCGGATAGCTTGCCTTTAATTTGGAGGAAAGATGACAAATAGTATCGAACTAGCATATAAATTTCTAGAAAGTATTAAGGATGACGATGATAGAGAAACTATCTACAAGAAGGCGAGTGCGGCTTACAAACTTGATGATGGATGTTTAGAAGCTCTTATCATCATGTCTAAGTGTCTTGATGATATTGAAGAAAAAGAGAAATTATTAAAAGATGCAGTAGAGAAGAAGAAAGAACTTATAAATCAAGGAAATTATCGTCGACTAGTCTTTGAATTGGCTAAGCTTTATGAAGATTATGGAAAATCTTTTGAATGAATTTGATGTAAGCAATGAATATCATAGTAATTATCATCTTGCTACGCTTTTTGCCCAATTAGAAGATGATAGGATACTTTCCTTAGTTTCTATTGAAGATGAAGAAATAAAATTATTATTTCCTTACATGATGTATTTATATAAGATAAATGAATATGCTAAAGCCCTGGAAGTATTTAAGAAAATAGACAGTTTAAATCCTTATTTCTATAAGGTTTTAAGTGGTGAGAGCGATGAAGATAGTGAGATGAATGAAGATTTGTCTTTAGCTTTGAAGATTTTAAGTTTTAATAGTGTAGTGGTTAATTCTTGTCAGGGTTTTATTTCTTATATTGTGAACAAGAGAGAAATGTTATAATTTATTAGGTGATGTGCATGAAATTACGGGGAATCTTGTTTGACATGGATGGAACTTTGATTGATAGTGAGAAATATTACGTTGAAGGGACATATGAATGGATTCAAAGATATGGCTTTAAGGGTAAGATAGATGAAGTCTATAGTATCATTGGCACTACGATAGATGTTACTTATGAAATATTAGCGAAACTTACAAATCTCAGCATTTTTGAGGTGGCCAAAGCTAATGATGACTACTTCAATATTGAAAATCCGCTAAACTATGCCAAGATTATCTATCCAGAAGTTAAAAAATGCCTCAAGGAATTTAAAGATATGGGACTAAAGCTAGCTCTTTGTACCTCTAGCAGTCGCAAGGAAATTGATCGATTTATTAATGAATGTGGATTAGAGGATATCTTCGATGTCGTGTTGGGTTTTGAAGACATCGCCTTAGCTAAACCTAATCCAGAAATATATTTAAAAGCCTTAGATAAATTAAATTTGGATGTTGATGAAGCCATCATCGTTGAAGATTCTAAAGAAGGTATTAGGG
>CALBGK010000122.1 GCA_937893115.1 uncultured Erysipelotrichaceae bacterium
CAAAATACACAAACAAAAGCCGATAATACATGAAATCTTTTCATATCTTCTCCTTTGTTTAAAGCATGTATCTCATTATAAACACTTTTTCAAATATTGCAAATTTATGAGGGAAATCCATTTCCTGGGAAAGTAGAGAGTTTGCATTTAAAAATGATATCTGCTAAGATATTGAAGATGAAAAAAATATTGTTGTTGTTGATATTTGTATTGCTTCTATGTGGCTTTAAAGATGTCGAGGTCGAATTCTCTCTTGATGACCTAAAGGAATATCAAAAGGAATATGTCAGTGAAGAGGTTGATGTCTGCTCCACTAATAAAACTAAGACATATATGGATTATCGTGCCATAACCGATAGAAGCTCTACTCAATATAAATATATTCGTGACAATATGGTCCTTGATGAAGAAACTGGTTTCTTGGTCGATGAAGATGGCTTTATCGGTGTAGCTTTAGGTTCATATTATGGTGTCATTGGTGATCGTTACTACTTTACTTTAGATAGTGGTGTTGTCTTACCTTTGGTCAAGGTTGAAGAAAAGGCTGATGGTGATACTAATGGTGGTTGTTATCACTACAGTGATGGCAGTGTAATTGAGTTTGTCATCGACAAGGATGTAGCTAGTGAATATTTTGGTTCTTACAGTAATGGTTTGGTTCTTTCGGGCAACTATAATAATTATTCTTTATTCAAAGGTGAGATAGCTAAGGTAGAAAAGGTTACTGATGAGAAAAAAGAAGATTATGTAACCTATGTTGAAAAGGAAGAAGTTCCTTTCAACAATAATGATATATTTGATTATGCGAGTGGTTATTAAGACCACTTTTTATTATAATTGAGTTATGTATAAAGTACTTGTCATCGTCGGTCCTACCGCGGTTGGTAAAAGTTCCTTTGGCATTGAATGCGCCAAGGCTTTTAATGGTGAGATCATCTCTGGCGATTCGGTGCAGATATATAAGGGCTTAGATATCGGTTCTGCCAAGATAAAAAAGGAAGAAATGATGGGGATTACCCATCATCTAATCGATATCAAAGATGCTAGAGAAACTTATAATGTCAAAGACTTTCAAGGCTTAGCTAGAACCTTGATTGAAGATATTTCTAGAAGAAATAAGTTGCCTATCATAGTTGGGGGAACAGGTTTATATGTCAAAGCCTGTCTATATGACTATAGATTTAATGATGAAGATACAGAAGATGAGCCTTATGATGAATTAAGCAATTAGGACATATATAATATATTGAAAGAGAAGGACCCCCTATGTCTAAATAAAATACATATCAATAATAGAAGACGTTTAGTTAGAGCTTTAAATGTTTTAAATAAGACAGGGGATAAATTTTCAGCTAATATTGAAAGTCAAAATCATGAATTGCTCTATGATGCTAAGATCATCGGATTAACTATGGATAGAGATAAGCTATATGAGCGCATCAATTCAAGAGTAGATATGATGGTTAACGATGGCTTAGTAGATGAGATTAAAGGACTTTTAGAAAAGGGCGTTAGCTTTGATGATCAAGCGATGCAAGGTATAGGCTATAAAGAATTTAGGTCTTATTTTGAAGAAGGTACAAGCTTAGATAAAGTACTAGACGAGATTAAACGCAACAGTCGTCGCTTCGCCAAGCGCCAGTATACTTGGTTTAAAAATCAAATGCCTGTCACTTGGTTTGAAACAAGTGAATTAGATAAAGCAATATTAGAGGTAGATAGATGGATAAATTGCAAAGACTAAGCTATCTGACAGGGCAAGAAGCCTTAGATAAATTAAAAAATAAGAAAGTCTTATTATGTGGCACAGGAGGAGTTGGTTCCTTTGTGGCTGAAGCCTTAGCTCGGAGTGGTGTAGGAACTATTATCGCTGTCGACTATGATGTCGTAGATATTACTAATTTAAATCGTCAACTATTGAGTGATAAGAACAATATCGGTACGAAGAAGGTCGAAGCCCTCAAAAGACATATCGAAGCAATCAGTGATACAAAGGTTGAATGTAGGGACTGCTTTATCGATGAAGACTTTGAGATGCCTGATGTCGATTATGTCATCGATTGTATCGACACTTTGAGTTCTAAATTTATCTTGGCTAAGAAAAGTGAAGCTAAGGGTATACCTTTCATAGCATCGATGGGTACTGCCAGAAGATTAGAGATAGGTAGAGTTATTCATACCACTTTAGATAAGACTAAGGGCGACCCTTTAGCTAGAAGATATCGAAATCTTGTAAAGAAGGAAGCTTATAAGCACAAGATAGAAGTGGTATATTGTGATAGTGAATTAGTAGAGAATAAGCTTGCATCTACTGATGGTAAATTCCCTTTAGGATCAGCGATTTTTACGGTTGGTAGCGTAGGTTTAAAAATCGCAAATATAGTCTTTTTGAATTTAATAAAAGGAGCGTAGAAAATGAATTTTAAAGATTTTAAGTATGAACATCTGGATTTTGAAAATCTCAAAGAAGAATATCAAAGCTTGTTAGAAAAATTAAAAAGTGCCGATAATTCTGAAGAATTTATGACTGTCTTTAATGATATCAATAAGTTTAGAGGCCATATCTTTACGATGATATCGATATGTAGTGTGAGACATGATATTGATACTAGCGATGAATACTATGATACTGAAAATACCTATTGGGATAATACTTCTCCACTTCTACAAGTCTATGAGAATGAATTCTTTGATATCATGCTCAATTGTCCATTTAGGAATGAATTAGATATTCCATCTATTTATTTCGAATTGGCCGAGAATGCTCGTAAGAGTTTTGATGAATCTATCATCGAAGACTTACAAGAAGAAAATCGTCTATCGACCGAATATGGCAAACTTAAAGCTTCAGCTAAGATTGAATTAGATGGGGAAATATATAACTTAGCTTCTATCGCTTCAAAGATTTCTTCTGATGATAGAGCTATGCGTAAAAAGGCTTATGATGCCATGGTGAATTTTTATGCTGAACATGAAGATGACTTTGATGACATCTTTGATTCATTAGTTAAAGTGCGTGATCGTATGGCTAAGAAATTGGGCTATAAGAATTTTATTGAACTTGGCTATTTGCGCATGAATCGCTTAGATTATGATGAAAAGATGGTGGAAAACTATCGCCGCCAAGTTGTCGACTATATGGTTCCAGTGGCTAATGAATTATATAAAAGACAGGCTTCACGCATCGGCGTTGATAAATTGCTAGCTTATGATGCAAATTATGAATTTAAGACAGGTAATCCTAAACCTCATGGAACTAAGGATGAATTAGTAGCCAGTGCATTAAAGATGTATGAAGAGATGTCTAAAGAGACAGGTGAATACTTCGAAATGATGTGTGATTCAGAGCTCTTTGACTTAGAAACTAAGCCTAATAAGGCTATGGGTGGCTATTGCACTGACTTCTTTGACTACAAAGTGCCATTTATCTTCTCTAATTTCAATGGTACGCAAGGTGACGTTGATGTCCTCACGCATGAAGCCGGTCATGGGTTACAATCATATCTCACTATGCAGACAGTAAATATTCCTGATATTTGCTTCCCTACTTATGAAAGTTGTGAGATACATTCGATGTCTATGGAATTTTTCGCTCATCCTTGGATTCATTATTTCTTTAAGGAAGATAGTGATAAATATAAGTTCTATCATATCGCTAGTGCCCTCACTTTTGTCCCTTATGGCTGTCTGGTTGACCACTTCCAACATGAGATATATGCTAAACCTGAGATGACCAAAAAGGAACGTAAAGAGTGCTTCCGTCGCTTAGAAAAAATCTATAAGCCGCACCTAGATTACAGTGGCTATCCAATGTTAGAAGAGGGTACTTATTTCTATCGCCAAAATCATATCTTCCAAAGTCCTTTCTATTACATCGACTACACTTTGGCTCAAGTATGTGCTCTTCAATTCTATAAGCGCACATTAGAAAAAGACCCTAAGGTCTGGGAAGATTATATTCACTTATGTCGTTTGGGTGGCACTAAGTCATTCTTAAATTTAGTTGAAGAAGCTAATCTCAAATCACCGTTTGCAGATGGCGTCATTAAAGAAGTGGTTGATGCCATGGTTGAACAACTAGCCACTTTTGATGATAGTGAATTATAGTATAATAGTTTTAATTGGAGGAATTATATGACACAACTTAAAGATTATTCAACTGAAAATAAGATGACGTTCAATACTTTCTTATCTAAGGTATTTACCTTTGTCTTTGTAGGTCTAGCTTTAACTTCAGTTGTCGCTTTTGTAACTAGTCTATTTATTGTTCAACACTACGAATTGTTTGCATCATTATCTCTATTTATCTTTATTGCTCAATTTGTCGTGGTGATTTACTTTTCTTCTAGAATTATGAGAATGTCTAAGACCTCAGCTTGGATATGTTATCTGTTCTACTCAATTACTATGGGTATCACTTTCGCTACCTTGCCACTTATCTATGATGGTGGAAGCATCGTCTTTGCGGTCATTGTGACAACTGTCATGTTTGGCTGCATGGCCTTCATCGGTCATACGACTAAGGTAGACTTATCCAAGTATTCTTCAATCTTCTTTTTTGGTTTGCTAGCTACCATTGTCGTTTCCTTTATCAATATGTTTATCGGCTCTTCTGGAATAGATATGATCATGAATTATGCTATAGTCATCTTATTCTTAGGTTTGATTGCCTATGATATGCAAGCTATGCGTAATTTATATCTAGTTGGAATTGATGATTCAGAGATGTATGACAAGATGATGATACTAGGAGCATTTGAATTATATACTGACTTCTTGAATCTCTTCTTGCGCATCTTAGCTATCTTTGGAAATAGTAGTGATAACTAAAATTAAAAAAGAAGTATTTAGACCATTATAGGTTTAGATACTTCTTTTATTTTAGGCTCAGAGAAATAAATCATCAATTTCTAATAGTGTTGTGCCATCGATAGTAGCTTGTCTTTTAACGGGTTTGGTAGATACTGAATAGCTTATGAAATATAGATATTTCTCTTTGATATCTGTAAATGCCTTTGCAGGGTAGAAGATTGAATTAGTTTTCTTGCTGAATTCTTGCAGTAATGTCATTTTATCAACTCATCTTCTTTCATACACGACTACTATCATAAAGAGTTTGAAGTTGCTGCAATTCTTTTTCTTTGTCTATCATCATAATAGTGCCTCACGATTAGCATGCTCATAAGTGGCATACTCATTAGTTAACAATATAGTCAATTTTATAGAAATTATTGATCACTTTTTCGAAGTCTTCGCCATCGATATAAGTTTGAATGGAGTAGGCTCCTTCTTTTAAAGTGTAAAATTCTAATGCTTCACACATGGGTATGCGCATAGATGCAATTTTATGCATGATTTCAAATTCTACCTTCTTCTTTTCATATTCTTCTATAGGAGAAATTCTGAGCAAGTATTTATTGCCATTTTCATCTTTAATGCAATACTTTTTGTCTTTAGACCAACCCTTGTCAATGAGTACTTTGTTATTAAAATTATATCTTGGCATCTTAATATCCCTAGATTTATTATTCTATCACAAGGTCTTGAATAGAGATAATTTTGACAGCCTTTTTATCATTAATATATAATTTTGGTGACGAATGGAGATGATTATTTGAAAAAACACTTGAGATTATTAATTACAGTATTAGCTCTATTAGTAATTACTATCGCTCTATCATTCTTTAATGGCTTAAATGGCAATGAAGAATTTGAAGCGACAGAACCTGCTGAGATAGTTAGCAATGAAAATGAAAATATGCATTTAGGTTTTGGTGTATATACATATGTATCACCAATTGATGCCTTTGGTATAGATGAGGGAAAATTACAGGATGGACAAC
>CALBGK010000123.1 GCA_937893115.1 uncultured Erysipelotrichaceae bacterium
TTCCTTTTTGATGCTACCATCTAGTTCAACATCTATCTTTTTCTTCTCTAGATGTTTGCGTACATAGTTGGCAAAGAATGTATAGATACAAGCTGTAGTCGGAGCTGCTAATAAGGCGCCTAAAAAGCCATAGATAGAAGAGAATACAAGGACCGAAGTAAGTATCCATACAGCAGGAAGACCCATATTCTTGCCAATAAATTTAGGATAGATAAAATTTCCATCTAAGATTTGAACAAACCAATAGAGAAAAAAGAACATGATCGGTAGCCAAATATTAACTGACAGTAAAAGTAGGCAACCAATAATCGTCGCGACTAATGAACCAAAGACCGGAATGATAGTGAGTGCCCCACATAGGCAAGAGATGAGTATTGCAAATGGCATATTGAAGATAATCATTCCTGCATAGACTAATAGACCGACAACAACACATTCAACACACTTGCCACCGATGAAGTTAGAAAATATATCATTGGCTACTCCTGATGATTCTAAGACATCTTCAGCTAAATCATACGGTAAAAGAGCCAAGATGACTTTCTTTAGTTGACGAATAAATACTTCCTTGGAAGCAAGTAAGTAAATACTGATAGTAAAAGCCATGAAAAACATGAAGAGATTGCTTCCCATTGATACGACATAGTCAATAGCTCCCTGTCCTGTGCCCAATATCCAATTGGAAGCTTCTTTGATGATATTACTATAATTGAGACCTACACTAGCCAATAATGCTTCAAGGTCACTATTGGTAATCTCTTGGATATCGACGTTGAAATATTGCAGAATCGAAGATAAGTTCTCTGATAAATTGTTGAAATAATCGGTGATATTTAAAATGAAATTACCGATAGATGCAAAGAATTCTGGCAAGACGATGATGCCTAAAAAGATGATGAGGGCAGCGACGATAATAATGGCGCCAATGATAGAAATAATGCGGGAAAAACGTCTTATGATATTCTTCTCGCTAGTATATTTCATAATAAAACGTTCAATGGCCGACATCGGAATATTTAAAGTGAAAGCCAAACCTATAGCCACAAACAGTGGAGAGAAGTACGAAAGAAAACTGACGATAAAACTGATGATAGAATTGAAGTTGATGGCAATCAAAAATAGTAGTACTGCATAAGTTACTAATATCAATTTTGGTTTTAATTGCCGTAGTTCATCTTTTAATTTTTCCATAATATATCCTTAAACTAAACGTTTCTCAAAACCGCCACTCACTTCAAGCTGCGAAGAGATGATGATAAAGGCATTAGGATCTAATTCTCTAATCTTCTTGCGTAAAGCAGGAATCTCATACTTAGATACGATGGAGACTAAAACCTCTGTCTCTTGATTGGTATATGCACCAATGCCATGCCAATAAGTTACTCCACGATGTTGATCATCCATAATCATCTTCTTGACTTCCTTACACTTAGTAAATATCATTACGCTAACTTCGATATTTTGTAGGTGTGTCTTGTCAACGACAAAGGAGAAGATAAACATCTGCAACAAGGAATAGATAGCCGTCTGTAGATTAAACATGAAGGCACAGATGGTATATAAAACAGTATTGAAATATAGTCCTACCTTGCCAACTGACATCTTCGGCATCTTAATCGATAGTAACATCCCGATGATATCTGTTCCACCTGCGCAACCCTTTTGAACTAAAATCATACTACAACCGATACCCGATGTGATGGATCCCACAATTATTGAAGCTAAGATATCTTCGATGATAGGTGTCTCTAATATAGGAACGATACTCATCACAAAAGTCTGTACTGCAATAGACCATAAGGTTTTCTTGACAAATGAAGACTTTAAATACTTCATCGCCACAATGATTAGTGGTACATTGAGACAAAAGTTGATAATACCAGCGATATCAAAATTAAATCTGACATTAAAACTATTAGCTAAGACAGTTCTAATTATCTGGGCAAAACCGATAATTCCACTATTGTATAAGCCAAATGGTACGATAAATAAATTGACAGATGCAGCGAATAAAGCCGAACCTACCATTACCATAAAATAAGTATAAAAGGTCTCTTTTTTCACATGTTAATAGTACCATAAAAACCAGATATAGTTAAAGCTATATATTCTTGCATCCATCGATAATAAGTGCTAAGATTAATTAGCAGTCATGGATATTGAGTGCTAAAGGAGTGATATACATGAAAAAGAAATTTAAAACTGAATCAAAAAGATTATTAGATTTAATGGCCAATTCTATCTATACAAACACGGATATCTTTTTAAGAGAACTAATCTCTAATGCTTCAGATGCTCTAGATAAGAAACACTACTTATCTTTAACTGACAGTAGTATTGACGCTAGTGATTTAAGCATTGAAGTTAGTGTCGATAAGGACAATAGAACTATTACTATTAGTGATAATGGTATTGGTATGGATAAGGATGATCTTGAAAATAATTTAGGAACTATCGCTAACAGTGGTTCCTTGAACTTTAAGGAACAATTAGAAAAGCCTGAAGAAGTCGATATCATCGGCCAATTTGGCGTAGGTTTCTACAGCGCCTTCATGGTCGCTAAAAAGATTGAAGTCTTATCACTTAAGACAAATACTGATAAAGCTTATTTATGGATAGCCGAAAACGAAGAAGGCTATGAGATAAAAGATGCTACTAAACAGACATCTGGTACTAGTATTACTCTATGGATAAAGGATAATACGGAAGAGAAAAACTTTGATAAATATCTAGATGACGATGAAATTCAAATGTTGATCAAAAAGTATTCTGATTACATTCGCTATCCTATCAAGATGGAAGTAGAAATAATCAGAAATGAGGATGACAAGACAGAAAAAAGAAAAGAAATAAAAGTCATAAATTCAATGACTCCTATCTGGAAAAAGAGCAAAAATGAGATTAAAGAAGATGACTATAATGACTTCTACTTCTCTCGCTACTACGACTATAATAAGCCTTTAAAGACTATACACTATAAGGTTGAAGGTATAACATCATATACTGCCCTATTATATATTCCTAGCAAGGCTCCATATAATTACTATACCAATGATTATAAAGTAGGATTATCTCTCTATTCAAAAGGAGTATTCATCAAAGATGAAGCTAGTGAATTAATCAGCGATTGTTTCCGCTTTGTGCGCGGTCTAGTCGATTCTGATGATTTAAACTTAAATATCTCTCGTGAAATACTACAACAGGACCACCAGATGCAAAATCTCAAGAAGTCTATCGATAAAAAGGTTAAATCAACTTTAGAGAAGATGTTGGAAGATAATAGAGAAGACTACGAAAATTTCTTCAATGAGTTCGGTCTGCAATTAAAATATGGTGCCTATGATAAATTCGGTCAAAATAAAGACCTCTTAATCGACCTCTTATTATTCAAATCATCTCATGAAGATAAATATGTCTCATTTAAAGAATACTTATCAAGAATGAAAGATGATCAAAATGATATCTATTATGTCTGTGGTGACAGCGTCGAAAAGATCAAAGACCTTCCGCAATTAGAAAAGATACTTGATAAGAGCTATGAAGTACTATATCTAACTGATAATGTCGATGAATTTTTAATCAATATTCTTCATGACTACAATGGTAAGGCCTTTAAATCCATCAACAATAGCGATATTGATTTGGATAGCGAAGAAGAAAAAGAAGCTTCAGAAAAGAAAACTAGCGAAAATAAAGATCTGCTAGATGAATTACAATCATTATTAAAGGATGAAGTTAAGGAAGTTAAAATTTCAACTCGTCTGAAATCTCATCCTGTATGTCTAAGCAACGACCAAGGTCTATCCTTAGATATGGAAAAGGTCTTAAAGGAAATGAATCAAGGTGACAATATCAGAGCTGAGCGCATTCTTGAACTAAATCCTAATCATCCGCTCTTTGAAGCTTTGAAGAAAGCTCATGATGAGGGCAAGAACTTAGAAGACTATGCCAAGGTATTATATGATCAAGCATTATTAATCGCTGGTTTAGATATCGAAGACCCTGCTGACTATTCTTTAAGAATGTCAAAAATAATGGTCGATTCACTCAAGTAATTAGAGAAAATCGACCAAAATACTATTTAATAGTGCAAGATTTTTAACCCTTAAAAAGTTGTTGTCGATCACAAAATCATCGGCATGACTTTCTAAGGGTTTTTTATATACATCAAAGAAACTGATGCTATAACGACTTTCGAATCGTTTTAAATCCAAACCTCTTTTTAAGCGCAAAGACATCATGATCTCTTCAAACATCATATCTTCTTTACTTAAAACTATCCTCTCCTTAAGATACTTTCCTTCAAAATAATCTTTAAAATTCCTCGTATTGTCATAGCGATAATTATCTATCTTACCACTGGCGCCAAGAGATAGACCATAGAAGTCCTTATAGGTCCAATAGGCTAGATTGTGTCTAGAATATGCATTATCTTTAGCGAAATTAGATATCTCATATTGTTCATAGCCCTTTTCTTCAAGAAATTTTATAGCCATTTCATACATATCAGCTTCTATATCATCATCTAGGGCTTCATATTTCAATTTACTAAAGACAGTATTATCTTCAACAGTCAAGCTATATAAGGATAGATGTTTGATTGGCAAAGCACTCACTGCCACTAAACCATCCTTAAATTCATCAATAGTTTGGCTTGGTAAAGAATACATCAAATCACAAGATATATTTTCGATACCTTCCTTAATAAATAAATCGATTATTCTTTGAACATCTTGAAAATTATGTTTTCTATTCATCAGCTTTAAAAGTCTATCCTGAATAGCTTCTACGCCGATAGATATGCGATTAACCCCATATTTTTTTAATATTTTTATCTTATCGATATCGATACTTTCTGGATTAACTTCAACAGTATATTCAATCACTTCTTTTTGATATTGTTTTAGAAGATTTAATAGTTTATCTAGTTGACCACACGACAAAGAAGATGGCGTACCACCTCCTATATATATTGTCTTAAGATTATTATTGATATTATATAAATCTATTTCTTTAGCTAACTCAACTAACCATTTATTGACTATTTCTTCATCATAGAGACGATGACAGAAATCACAGTAATGGCATATGCTTTGACAAAAAGGCACATGAAGATATAGATGCTCAATCATGGTCTTTTTCTTTATACTCAGCCTCGATGATATTCTTATTCATCTGATTGTAAATCTTTTTAATCTTGCGTGATAGATAGACAGTAGAAATAATATCCGAAATACCACTAAAGATTAAGCTGATGCCGATAATCATAAATAACATTACAGCAGTAGTAAAAGGATTTAAGATAACTACTACACCAGCGATGATATTGATGACAGCTAAAATGATATAGATAATACTATTTTTATATCCTAGTCTAGAAGCATCGATGGCATCTTGTAATTTCACAAAACCCGAAATAAGAATGGCTATGCCTAAGATAAAGGGAATAAGTGAGGCAAAGATATCTTTGCGAAGGAAGATTAAGGCACCTATCGCAATACCGATTAAGCCAAATAAGAAGTCATTGCGATAGAAAGAATCTCTTGCGTCATAAGTAAAATATCTAATCAAAGATAGGATGCCGACAATAATAGTACCAATACCTATGACATTGAGAATTACTTCTAGCGAGGTTTCTGGCATAAAGAATAAAATAATGCCAAGACCAATATAAATTAGACTCGATACAATACTATTCCATTTAAGTTCTTTAAAAAATTTCATCTGCACACGCTCCTTATATCTATAATTATACTCTTTAAATAGTGATAATACTACTTATCTGAATCCATAGATAATACAGCCATAAATGCCTCTTGCGGTATCTCGACACTACCTACAGCCTTCATACGCTTTTTACCCTCTTTTTGTTTCTCCAAGAGTTTCTTCTTACGGCTGATGTCACCACCATAACACTTAGCCAAGACATTCTTTCGCAAAGATTTGATATTTGTTCTAGCAATAATTTTATTATTGATGGCAGCTTGAATAGGTATTTCGAATTGTTGCTTAGGTATGAGTTCTTTTAATTTACTAGTGATGGCTTGCCCACGATTATAAGCAAAGTCACGATGAACGATAATACTTAGGGCATCGACTATTTCTCCATTGATGAGAATGTCCATCTTGACAAGATTACTGCGACGATAGCCTATCATCTCATAGTCCAAAGATGCATAGCCCTTAGAGACACTTTTTAATTTATCAAAGTATTCAAAGATAACTTCAGATAAAGGCATTTCATAAATCAATTGATTACGGTTATCATCGATATATACCATATCAGAATAGATGCCTCTTTTATTCTGCGACAATTCCATGACAGCGCCAATATATTCATTCGGAACCATGATACTTGCTTTGACATATGGTTCTTCAAGATAATCCAAGACAGTTGGTTCCGGTAGCATGCTAGGATTATCTATCTCAATGACACTGCCGTCAGTCAAATGGGCGCGGTAGACAACACTTGGCGCAGTTGCGATGAGTGACAAATCATATTCACGCTCTAGTCTCTCTTGAACGACTTCCATATGCAACAAGCCCAAAAAACCAAGGCGGAAACCAAAACCTAAGGCCTTAGAAGATTCAGCTTCAAAGACTAATGATGAATCGTTTAGTTGCAATTTCTCTAAGGCGTCACGCAAGTCATTATACTTGGCATTGTCTGTAGGATATAAACCACAATAGACCATAGGATTCATCTTGCGATAACCCGGAAGTGCCTCATTAGCTCTATTATCGCTATGGGTGATAGTATCACCGATATGAATATCTCTAATTGATTTAATTGACGCGCAGAGATAACCTACTTCACCAGCTTGTAAGCTATCTTTTTTTATCTCTTTTGGTGTCTTAACTCCCAACTCAACTACTTCATATTCTTTATCAGCAGCCATAAAAGATATCTTATCACCAGTTTTGATGATGCCATCTTTAACACAGACAAAGACTACTACGCCACGATAGGCATCATAGTAAGAGTCAAAGACTAAGGCCTTTAAAGGTGCATTAATGTCACCCTTAGGTGAAGGAAGTCTATGTACTATACCTTCTAAAACTTCTTCAACGTTTAAACCACTTTTAGCCGAAATCATCGGTATGTCTGTGCAATCTAAGCCAATGACATCTTCTATTTCTTTTTTAACTCTTTCTGGGTCGGCACTTGGTAAATCTATCTTATTGATAACAGGCAAAATCTCTAAGTCATTATCTAGGGCCAAGTAGACATTGGCCAATGTTTGCGCTTCGATGCCTTGAGCAGCATCAACTACTAAAATTGCGCCATCACATGCAGCAAGTGACCTAGATACTTCATATGAAAAATCCACATGACCTGGTGTATCAATCAAATGAAAAATATAGTCATCACCATCTTTGGCATGATATTTTAATTGCACGACATTCAATTTGATGGTAATTCCTCTTTCTCTTTCCAAATCCAAAGAATCTAGAATCTGTGATTCCATTTCTCTTTTGGAAACAGTCTCTGTGAGCTCTAATATGCGATCTGCCAAGGTCGACTTGCCATGGTCGATATGCGCAATAATAGAAAAGTTACGAATTTTACTCTGATCCATAGCTTATCCTCTCCATAATTTTCTTAAAAGTATTAATACTTAATATAGCTAAGATACTACAAATAATGGCTTGTGGTAAATTAGCGACGAGTGAACTTAAGAAGATGAAAGGATTTAAAGACAATATGACATCCCCTAGACCATAAATCACTATCATAGCTAAAGTAGCCAATGGATAAACTAATATCTTGTTCATCTTCATCTTCTGAAATAAATAATAAGCAATAAAGGCTTCAATCGATTTAGCAAAAAAGGTAATGATTGCATATTGCGAAAAACCTAAAAGAATATCCGCCAAAGCTGTACCAATGCCAGCGACAACGATACTAAAACCCATAGGGAATATACTGCTTATCAATAAAATAAGAAAATCACTCAAATTGATATAGCCATAGATACCAATAGGTATTGATATCAGCATCGTGAATATGGTTAATATCGCAATAAATAAAGCTGCAATAACAATATTTTTAATGTTTTTCAAAATACTTATTCTCCAAATTTTTGCCTACTCCATTATAGAAGTCTTTAGCATTTATAGCTTTTTTAGACTCTTGCTGGAGGTGATTTACTAAGATTGCTCCATTTTTACAAGCAATAGCGATTTTAGAGTCTACTAAGCCTAAAAACTTACCAGGCTCATCATTGATATCATAAGTAAAATCGACATCTAAGAATTTAATCTTCTTATCATTGATGATACCATAGGCACCTGGATTATCTAAAAGTCCACGGATGTGATTATAGACAGTTAAGACATCATCGTCAAAAGAAATAAATTCATCTTCCTTTTTAAGGTTATAGGCATAAGTAGCTAAATTATTATCTTGTGGCAGAGTTTTAAAATCACCACTTAAGAAAGATGGCAAAAAATCAATCAACATCTCGCAAGCGAGAATAGCTAAGCGATTAAAAAGACTAGTAGAAGTATCTTTGATATCAATATCTAGACTTTTTTGATATAAAATATCTCCTTCATCCATCTTCTCATTCATATACATGATGGAGATTCCTGTTTCTTTTTCACCATTTATGATAGACCATTGGATAGGTGCTCCACCACGATACTTAGGTAAAAGCGAAGCGTGGGTATTAATACATTTATGTTTTGGATAATCTAATAATTCTTTAGGTATAATCTGGCCATATGCGCAAGTTATAATAAGTTCTGGTTCAAGCTTAAGAATATCATCAAATTCTTTTCTGATGCGATATGGCTGAAATACCGGAATATTATAATTCTTAGCAACTACTTTGACTGGAGGTGGTGTAAGTATTTGTTTACGACCAACCTTCTTATCTTGCTGAGTAACAACACCGACGATGTTATAATCATTTTCAATCAATTTTGTAAGTACATGCGCTGCAAAATCAGGTGTACCCATGAATACTATTCTTGTCTCTTTCATAGATTTAATTATAACAAAATCCAATATAAATAGACACATCATATTGATTTTTAAATTGTGGTTTGCTATAATTTGATAGCGAATAAAGGAGGAAATATGGCGAATATAAAATCTCAAAAGAAAAGAGCCCTTACAAACGCAAAAAAGAACCTTCAAAACGCTTCAGATAAAAGCCGTTTAAAAACAGCAATCAAAGCTGTATTGAAAGCTGTTGAAGCGAAAGATAAAGAAGAAGCAATCAAAGCTTATAACAACTGTAGCTCACTTCTGGATAAAGCTGTTTCTAAGCACTTGAAACATAAGAATTACGCTTCAAGACAGAAAGCTCGCTTATCAAAATTAGTTAATTCTTTATAATAAACAAAAGCCGCTATCTAGCGGCTTTTTTCATGCAATTATTGATGATCTTTTCTATTTCATCTATTTCTTCCAAAAGACTACTATCATTACTCTTGAGATAAATCTCTTTGAGGACACGACAACGATAAAAGAGATATTCTAAAAACTCTCTATCACGTTTTTTTAATAGTATTGGTCCATATTTAATCTCTTGATAATTTAATTTATAAGTGCTCTTTATTGGTGAAAAAGCGACTATTTCATAATAGAAGCCATCATTGACTACTCTTTCATCAAGTATGGTATAGTTGTGATCATCGATATATTGACGAAGCTTATCGACATTGCGATTAACTTGGACAATTATCTGCTTAAGATTCTCTAGATTACCATTATCTAATATCTCTTTGACCGTATGAAAACCCATACCTGAAATCGTGAGCACACGAACTTCTTCAGGCATTTTTTCTAATCCATTAGATAGAACAGGTATGACCTTACCTGTTAAGTTTAAACGATCGACATTATATTCAGCTTGGCGCAATGGGCCAATGCGTAAATCACCAGCATAAACTTTAGGACTGATATTATTCATAAGCAAAAAACAAGGCAGTAAAGCATGATCACTGCCGCAATCAAATACTACCTCATCTTTCATTATCATATCTGCAATTGTTTTTAATCTCTTAGAAATCATTAGCGTTTATCATCTAAAAATTCTTTTAATCTCTTACATTTTGCTGGATTTTTAAGCTTGCGCAAAGCTTTAGCTTCGATTTGACGAATTCTCTCACGAGTGACATCAAATTCTCTTCCCACTTCTTCTAGGGTTCTCGTTCTACCATCTTCTAGACCAAAACGAAGTCTCAAAACCTTTTCTTCCCTTTCGGTCAAAGACTTGAGAACTAAATCTATCTCATCCTTCAACAATTGATTATTGGCATATTGATCAGGTGATAGAGCGTCTTTATCCTCAATGAAGTCTCCTAAGTGTGAATCATCTTCTTCACCAATAGGTGTCTCTAAAGATACTGGTTCC
>CALBGK010000124.1 GCA_937893115.1 uncultured Erysipelotrichaceae bacterium
GTCACAATTCTTCTCGGCCATCATGCATCCAATCACTGTCTTTTTAGGAAATGTTGGCTATGTCGCAGTCTGTCTGGTCGGTGGCTTTGAGGCTATCGCTGGTCGTGTATCTATCGGTGATATTCAAGCCTTTATCCAATATGTGCGCCAATTGAATCAACCAGTTAGCCAAGTGGCTCAGATATTAAATATCATCCAATCAATGGCCGCTTCAGCTGAAAGAGTATTTGAAATCCTCGATGAGGAGGAACAAGTAGAAGAATGTCCCGATCCTATAAGCATTTATGATGAAAAGGGCAATATTCGTATCGAAGGTAATGTAACATTTGAGAACGTGCGCTTTGGTTATGATCCTAATGAAATTATCATCAAGAATTTCTCTATGTATGTAGCGCCTGGTAAACAAGTGGCCATCGTCGGTCCAACAGGAGCTGGTAAGACGACACTAGTAAAACTATTGATGCGCTTTTATGAATTAAATGGCGGCGCCATCTATGTCGATGGTGAAAATATCAATAACTTTACTCGTCACGATTTAAGGTCACTATTTGGCATGGTCTTACAAGATGCTTGGTTATACTCAGGCAGCATCAAAGAAAATATCCGCTATGGTAGACCTGATGCCAGTGACGAAGAAGTATATGAAGCATGTAAGATGGCCCATGTCGACCATTTCATCCGTACTTTAGATAACGGATATGATGAAGAGACTTCTGCCATCTCTCAAGGCCAAAAACAACTTCTGACCATTGCCCGCGCCTTCCTCAAGAATCCTAAGATTTTAATTCTTGATGAAGCGACATCTAGTGTCGATACTAGAACGGAACAACTCATTCAAAAGGGCATGGAAGCTTTGATGAAGGGTAGAACTTCCTTTGTGATCGCTCACCGTTTATCCACAATTAAAAATGCTGACTTAATCGTCGTCTTAAATGAAGGCGATATTGTCGAAGTAGGAAATCATGAAGAGCTACTAGCTCGTAATGGTTTCTACGCTAAATTATATAATTCTCAATTTGAGGGATAAGTTTAAACAGTGTGGAATAAGCGCGCTGTTAATTTAACAATTAAAAGAGAAGTCTATTAGAAGCTTAGCGCTATAATAAACTTCTCTTTTTATCATGCATTAATATAATTGTTTAACTTAGATAAACAATTATATTAATGTGAGATCGTTGAACTTAAGACATAGTATAGAAAGACATCGGGTTTTAAAATGAGGAAAAAGTATATTCATAAATATCTGAGCGATATAAAGACATCGTATACTGTATGGGAACAATGGCATCGTCCTCTTTGATATAACGTATGGATATGCTACACAATAAAGCTTTTGATGTGGTCTGCAAGAGGCCCAATTCCTCTTTGCTTCCTTCGACCGCTCTAAGCCTAGTATCAAAACCGGCTATGTCATAGCCACAATCACGAATATAATCATCTAATGAGTCATCGAGAGCACCAAGATTAAAATCGGGGATAAAGCGCCTAGGCATATAAGTATATTGAAGGGCGATAGGGGTGTCATCACCAGTACGAAGTCTAGTTATGGCATATATTAATTCATTACCCTTAATATTTAATTCCTTAGCTACCTTTGGCCTATCCTTAGCTTTAATGAGTTCAAAACCTATCAGTCTAGAGCCTGGCTTAAAACCGATATTGTGCATATCTTCGGAGAAGCTCATCTTCTTTTTAATATTACGGTTGACCGACTTGCGCGAGATAAAACTTCCTCTGCCAGGAGTACGAGTGATAATACCGGTCATGGCCATATTAGCTAAAGCGGCATGAACAGTTTGGCGGCTAAAATTAAACTTAGCTGCCAATTCTTCTTCGGAAGGTATCTTATCACCAACCCTCAGTTCGCCACTTTGAATCTGGCTGATAATATAGTCTTCCAGAAGTTGTTTTTTTGATAATTTTGATTTCAATATTTATTCCTCTTTTTCCCATTATAGCATGAATGATCATGTATATATATGTAAATCATAAATGTACATATTAATAAATAGTTTGTATAGACAAATAAAAAAAATCAGTATATCATGGAATTATCAAAAAGGAGCCTGAGAGGAGGTGCAAATGTAAACGGTTCCAATCATAAAAAGAAGGGAAAAGGAGAAATATTATGGATTTATTACCCGCTCTAATAATCAGTATAATTACCGGTCTGGCATATTTGCAGCGTCGTGTATTAGGTGATTGTCAATTGGAAAGACCACTAGTACTAGGACCTGTTATCGGTCTAGTTCTAGGAGATTTACCTACTGGCCTATATGTCGGAGCATCATTAGAATTAGTATTTATGGGGGCACAGGCCATCGGTGGTTCAGTGCCATCAAATGTCGCAATAGGTAGTGCCTTAGGCACAACTATCGCTATTACCAGTGGTACTGGTCTTGAAGGCGCCATGGTTGTCGCTGTACCAACTGCCGTTGTAGCTTCTACTTTTGAAACATTCGCTAAAGCTGGATGTGCTGTCTTTGTTCATGGCGCTACTAGTGCTATCGACAAGGGTAACGAAGGTGGCGTTAAGCTTATGTTCCACCTTGGAAATCTATTCCATTTCTTAGCTTATTTCTTACCAACATTCTTAGCTCTATACTTCGGTGTTGAATTAGTTACTGACCTCATGAATTCAATATCTGCCAATATTATGGCTGGTATTACCGCTATCGGTAATTTACTACCAGCTCTAGGATTTGGCTTACTATTAAATAACCTCAGCACTAAGAATTTTATGCCATATTTCTTTATTGGTTTTGCTCTATCAGCTTATATCCCAGAATTTGGTGTAATGGGTATTGCCTTCTTAGGTATCGCTTATGTAGCTGTTTACGCTTTAAACAAGATTAGTCAAGAGAAGGGAGAGTAGTCTAAATGTCTGAAAAAAGAGTATTAACTAAGTCTGATATCACAAAACTATTTATTCGTTCGAATGCTATTCAAGGCGCTTTCAACTTTGAGACAATGCAGGGTATGGGCTTTGAATGGGCCATGCTTCCTATTCTTGATAAATTATATACTGACCCTGAAGACCGCAAAGCAGCTTATAAGCGCCACATCGGTTACTTCAACTCTCATCCTTGGCTTGTAGGTCCAATCTTCGGTATGACAGCTTCTATGGAAGAGAGAATGTCATTAGGTGAAGATGTATCTGAAGAAAATATCCAAGCTGTCAAGGG
>CALBGK010000125.1 GCA_937893115.1 uncultured Erysipelotrichaceae bacterium
TCCAGATGAACTGGAAGAAATTTTTGACATGTTAGAGAGCGATACATACCTTTTCAAACGAAAGAATGGAGAATTTTTAAACGGTAATTATGTTTCCAATATCTTAAGAAGATTATCAAAAGGTAAATTAAGAACTTATATGCTAAGGCATCAGTTTTCCACCGACCTGTTAACTAACAACGTTGATATCAGAACTGTTCAAGAACTAATGGGACATACAAGTGGCAGTATGTCTTTAGAGTATGCCAGAAGTAACCCAGAACTCATGAAAAAAGCTATTAAAAATCGTTAACTGTTGCCATTTCTGTTGCCATTTTTGATTTAGACATAATAAAAAGCCCTTAAAACAAGGACTTTAGGCAATCTATATGGTCCCCAAAGCCGGACTTGAACCGGCATGGATTTCTCCGTACGATTTTGAGTCGTATGCGTCTACCAATTCCGCCATTCGGGGATTGCTATATAATTTTACCCTAAATTATTTTTAAATACAATCCAAAGTGACAAAATTATCTTCATTTAACTTGATATAACCATAAGTAAGGCTAGAAGAAACCAAATAGATGAGTTCCATCAAATTATTTATCACCATGAAATTAAGATTCAATGCTAGTATTATCATCAACATCAAAATATATAGACGAAGCACTATCTTCACCTTTTTATTTTGCATGGTCAATTTAAAGAGTATATATAAAGTTAGACTTGTAAGCAAGGCAAATCCGGCATAGGCCATAATGATATGCATATTAGAGATTACTATTCGACCATTTTCAAAATAAGGAATAAAAACTGGCAATAAACAGCTCAAAAATACCAGTATCTTAATAGACATATTACATATCTTACCTAGAGCTATGCTAAAAGAGATGCCTAAAATAAAACCGAGAATTAAAGTCAATAGATAATCATTTAGACTACTTACTGTCCCTGAGACATTATTGATTAAAAGGTCGCCTTTTAAACATATAGCGACCTCTAATAATATAGATAATGGGTAAATTAATAAACTAATTCTTTTCATTATCAATTAAATTTTTTAAAGCTTCGATAGCCACCTTAATAGCTCTATCGGTATCATGTTCCTGCAGATTTTCAAGACCAGCCTTAGCTCTTTCTTGGTTGGCAACAGTTAAGAATACACTGCCACAGCGAACATTGAGATATTGAGCGACAATAAATAGAGCAGCTGATTCCATCTCACTGGCCTTAGCATGTAGTCTGAGCCAAGCGTCCCACTTATTTAAAAGCTCCGCATGATTAGGCAAAGTTTCTGGACGATGTTGACCATAGAAGGCATCCTTACATTGAACGACACCCACATGATGAGGGACATTTAAATCATTACTAGCTTTAACTAGGGCATTGACGACATCTAGATTGGCAATAGCCGGAAATTCGATTGGGGCATATTCTTTACTTGTCCCTTCAAAACGAATAGCGCCAGTTGCGATGACGATGTCACCGCCCTTAACTTCGATATCCATACCACCACAAGTGCCGACACGAATAAAGGTATGAGCGCCGCATTTAACTAGTTCTTCCATGGCTATTGATGCGCTTGGACCACCGATACCTGTCGATGTAACGGATACTTTAGTACCATTTAATGTACCAGTATAAGTAACAAATTCACGACTGTCACCGACTAGCTTGGCATCATCGAAATAACTAGCTATCTTAACACAACGTTTAGGATCACCAGGCAAGATGACATATTCGCCTACGTCGCCTTTACCGACGCCAATATGATATTCTTTTCCGCTTCCTTCTGTATAATCAATCATGATAATTACCTCTCTTTGCTTAAATTATACCATCTATCGAACTCTTAAAGCACGCATTGCGTTCAAGATGGCAATGAAGGCTACACCTACATCAGCAAAGACAGCCATCCACATACTAGCAATACCTAAGGCGCCAAGTATCAAGACGATAAATTTAATGCCAAGTGCAAAGATGATATTTTCTTTGACGATGCGCATGGTCTTAGTCGCGATCTCAATGGCCTTATTAATTCTTTTAAGATTATCGTCAACAATGACAATATCGCTGACTTCAATAGCCGCATCACTGCCTAGTGCTCCCATGGCAATACCGATATCCGCTCTTGTTAATGATGGGGCATCATTGATACCATCCCCAACATATACTACCTTGCCTTTGTCATTCAATAATTCTTCTAACTTATTAACCTTATCTTCAGGCAGTAGTTCAGCGTAGACTTTATCGATACCTAAATCTTTAGCTAAGGCATTTGCGTATTTACTTTGGTCGCCTGATAAGATGACAGTTTTAATATTTTTGGCATGTAGAGCCTCAATGAGCTCTTTGGCCTCTTCTTTAATCTTGTCGGCATAGAGTAAATAACCTAGATATTTATCATTTATAGCGACATGGACAATTGTGCCAAGACTATCATTTTCCATAACTTGAATATTATTTTCTGCTAATAATTTTTTGTTTCCAGCTATTATCTTAACATCTTTTGATGTAGCTATAATGCCTTTGCCGGCTATCTCTTCATAAGTATATGCACTAGTATCCACCTTCATAGCGACATTTCTTTTTAAAGATGTAGCGATAGGATGATTAGACTTGTCTTCAGCGATCAGTGCATATCTTATCAATTCTTCTTTTTTATCATCTACTGGCACAATTTCTCTGAGTTCAAATTCCCCATAAGTTAAAGTACCCGTCTTATCAAAGGCTACAGTATTAGTCTTACTCAAAGTCTCTAAGTAGTTACTGCCTTTGACTAAGATGCCATTTTTACTAGAGGCTCCAATGCCACTAAAGAAAGTTAAAGGCACTGATATGACTAAGGCGCAAGGGCATGAGATGACCAAGAATGAACAAGCTCTTGAGATATATTCCATCCACTCGCCATTAAATAGAGGTGGAATGATGGCTAAAGCTAAGGCCAATATTATAACTACTGGCGTATAATAACGAGCGAATTTAGAGATGAAATTTTCGCTCTTGGATTTTTTATTACTGGCATTTTCAACTAAATCAAGTATTTTGGCGACAGCTGAATCTTCATATTCCTTACTAACTTTTAAATAGATAGGACTAGTGATATTGATAGAACCACTTAAAACCTCATCGCCTTCCTTAACTGAAATAGGTCTATTTTCTCCCGTGAGGGCAACCACATTTAAGGCAGTTTGCCCCTTGATGACAATACTGTCTAAAGGGATCTTTTCCCCAGCCTTAACTTCAATCACATCGCCAATAGAAACTTCTTCTGGGTCTACTCGAACTATCGCGTCATCCTTTACTAGGTTGGCATATTCTGGCACTATTTCTACTAATGCACTAATAGACTTACGCGATTTACCAACAGCATAACTTTGAAATAATTCACCTACTTGATATAACCACATAACCATGACAGCCTCAGGGTATTCACCAGTCAAAAAGGCTCCCAAAGTCGCAATAAACATCAGAAAGCACTCATCGAAGAGCTGTTTATTGGCAATATTTTTAAAAGCTTTGATGACGACATCATAACCGACAGTCAAATAAGAAAAGATAAGAAATATAAATTTTACTATCTCATTATTAATAAATAAAGAAATGATAAAGATTAATAGGCTGGCTATTATGCGATATAATAGCTTTTTTTGTTTAGCACTCATACTAACGAATTACTGAACAATCTGGTTCAACTTTCTTAATTACTTTAATTACTTCTTCTAATACTTCATCAAATCTTTCATCATCAGCTTCTAGTTTCATCTTCTGGGTCATGAAATTAATAGATAAGCTTTTAACCCCTTCAATCCTCATTCCTGCTTCTTCCATTTTTCTAGCGCAATTAGCACAATCCAAATCTTCTAGATTAAATACTTTTTTCATAGTTTTTTGTCTCCTTATCTCTATTATATGAATATATGTTCATATGTCAATATATTCATATGTTTTGACAAGCACTTTTATTAAAAATATAATATAAGCATGAATGAACATATAGATGAAGCACAAAAAAATATCATTGATGAAGCCGATTTAAATAGGGTTTCAGAATTTTTTCGTCTGATGGGTGACAATACTCGCTTAAATATTTTAATCGCCTTAAACCATCAAGAATTTTGTGTCTCTGATTTAGTGAAGATCTTAAATATGAGTCAATCAACTATCTCTCATCAATTAAAGCTCTTGCGCACAGCTAAACTAGTCAAGACCAGAAGAGAAGGTAGAGCTATCTATTATTCTCTCGATGATGAACATATTGTAGGCATGGCAATTGAACATGCCAATGAAAAATAGTCTTTACATTAATGAGCGTTTTATATTATCATTAATGGTGCCCTAGGGGTTTCGTACAATGGTAGTATACCGGTCTCCAAAACCGTTGATGGGGGTTCGATCCCCTCAACCCCTGCCATTTAAAAGTTTAGAGCTGATTATTCAGTTCTTTTTTTGTTTATTATTGACACAGGAGTTACCCGCGGGTGTTTGATATTGATGAAGGGAATGTCCCCATAAAAGGAGAATTTTATGGAAAATATTTATTTTCAACAAGTTATCAAAGACTTGCTTTGGTGAAAATGTTCTGAGTAATGGACCAAAAGCCGAGATAAATAATATCTGTGATAATGTCATACTTTTTTGCATTGGGAACTAAACCCTCATCGCAATAAAACTTCAAGGCATCATAAGTTAAACCCATTGCCTCACAAGCTTATTTCGTCGTATATATACCAGCATTATTCATAATCTTCATCTTCTATGCACGGGAGTTATTCTCGTCTTTTTTATGATATCTCAAATAAAAATGTCAGCTATAGAACTGACATCAATATAGAATGAATGATTACTAAAAGTATCGCGAAGATAGTAGCTGGCCTAGTTAGAAAGATGGTCCAAACTATTGATGATTGAGTATGTTTATTGATTCTGACATAGCGATAAGCCTTAGTAAATAAAAAGACTATAGATAAAAAATATAATAAGAATAAGGTTACTGCCATCACCAGGTAGTATTGTAGTGGTATGCAAGCATAGCCATACATGAAGGCATTAAATAAGATATGAACGATAATGGTCGGTTGAACACTTCGATAGCGCAAAGTCATCTTGGTTAAGAACAAAGACATGATAAAGGCTGGTAACATTTCAGCAATCGATACATGTAACAAGGCGTAGAATAAAGCTGTTGACCACATGGCAAAACGATTACCATACTTGCCTAGCATTCTTAATAAAACACCTCTAAAGGCAAACTCTTCTAATATTGGAGAGACAACCACAAACAGAAAGATGTATAAAGGATTAAAGAGATAGTCTGTATCAAAATTTAAACCGATAGGTGAAAGTACTCGCTCGCCTAAAGGTAGATAAGTATTTAAGACCGAAACTAGAAACATCGAAGCTGTCACTAAAGATATCAAGATAATGGTCGAGATAATAATATCTTTAAAACGGCAATTGCTGTTACGCCAAATCTCATTCACTTTGACTTTAGAAGTTAAGAATAATCCTGCCGTCGGAACTAAGGTTCCTACCACAAATAGTAAATAGATGATACCGACAAAGAGATATTGATTATTGGCTATATAGGTTAGATTTGGTGATGAATTTATCAAAAGCTCAATCAAAGAAGGCAAATATAAAACTAATATTATATATAAACAGAATATCAAACCAATGGTAGTGAACTCTCTTTTGATATATTTTGTGCTAACGACTCTACCCTTCTTACTCATATGGAAAATTATAAAACATTTATCTCAATCTGTAAAACAGTTATAATAGTGATATGTTATTAATAAATGAGATAAAATGTCCCTTAGATTATGATGAAAGGCTAGTGATATCTAAGATATGTCACAAGCTAAAAGTACCTTTTAAAGCCATCAGCAACTATCAGATAATAAAACGTTCCATCGATGCCCGCAAGGACATCCGCTATGTCTTACAAGTCCTAGTCAAGATTCAAAATGAAGATAAATATTTATATATTGATGGAGTCTCAAAATATGAAGAGACAGGCTTAAAAGTAAAAGAGATAAAGTCTAATGCTCGCCCTATAGTCATCGGTTATGGACCAAGCGGAATCTTTATGACTTACCGTCTAGCTGAAGCTGGCCTAAGACCCATCGTCATCGAAAAAGGCTCACGGATAGATAAAAGAAAAGAAGATGTTGAAAAGTTTTTCCAAACCGGCATCTTAAGCGAGAATTCCAATGTCCAATTTGGCGAAGGAGGAGCTGGTACTTTTTCTGATGCCAAACTCACCACTAGAATAAAGAGTCCCTACATCCCCTACATCTTAGATATCTTAGTTAGACATGGCGCTAATCCTGACATTAAGATTGATGCCCATCCTCATGTCGGAACCGATAAGATAAGAGAAGTCATCAAGAATATTACTGATTACTTAATTACCTTAGGGGTCGAGTTTCATTTTGACGAATCATTTGTCGACCTACTAACTAAGGATGATAGGGTAGCAGGTATTAAAACTGACAAAGATGTCTACTATAGCGATATCATCATCACGGCAGCCGGACATAGTGCCTATGACTTAATAAAGAATCTTCATGCACATCATATCCATATCGAGAATAAAGATTTCGCCATCGGTTTCAGAGTTGAACATCCTCAAGTTTTAATCGATGCCAATCAATATAAGGATATAAGTCTTGTCGATCACTTAGGTCATGCCGAATACTTCTTACGCTATAAAGGAAATAGAGGTGTCTATAGTTTCTGCATGTGCCCTGGAGGTATAGTTGTACCTTCAAGTAGTGAAAAAAATACTATTGTCACTAATGGCATGTCCTACTCTATGCGCAATAGCGGCATAGCCAATAGTGCTATACTTGTTCAAGTCAATGCCGAAGACTATGATAAGAATGATATTTTAAGTGGTTTTGATCTCATCCACCACTATGAACAAAAGGCCTATAACTTATCAAATAGTTATAAAGCTATAGCTATGAATATCAAAGATTATATAAATGATGAATTAAATCCTTTAATCTTTAAATCGACCTATCCCCTAGGAACTTTCCTCTATGATATAAATAAGTTCTTCCCTAGTATCTACAATGAAGAATTTAAAAAGGCGATTAAGTTTTTTGATAATAAGATACCTGGCTTTATTAGTTCTGGCATTATGCTAGGGCCAGAGACTAGAAGTAGTTCGCCTGTGCGTATTGTAAGAGATGAAAATGGTGAATCTATAAACACAAAAGGACTATATCCTATTGGTGAAGGCAGTGGCTATGGTGGCGGTATCATGTCTTGTGCTCTAGATGGAATTAAAATAGCCGATAAAATTCTCGATAAATTAAGCTAGACTTCACTTTTAATTCACATGCCTATCTATAATATTAATTGTGAGGTGAGATAAATGAAAACTAGTCTTAAAAATTTATTAATAGTATTCTTAGTCGCATTACTAGGAGGTTTCCTTGGAGTATATGGTGGAAACGCAATATATAATCTCGATAATCCAACAGTGGAAACAAATTCTGACACCATCAAGGCTACCTATAGTAATACCCAATATTCATCCTTAAAAGAAGGAATTTCTAAAGCCTATGATACAGTAGTTGAAGTTACATCAGATGCTACATCATCATTCTTTGGCCAACAATACGAAAGTGTTTCTATGGGCTCTGGTGTCATCGTATCAGCTGATGGTTATATCATCACTAATGAACATGTCATCGATGGTGCCACTACTATCACAGTAGAAGATGTAAATGGCAATACTTATGATGCAACACTTATCGGTTCAGATAGTAAGACTGATATAGCTGTTTTAAAGATTGATGCTGAAAATTTAACTTACGCTGAAATAGCTGATAGCGATAACCTAGAGATTGGTGATGATGCCATTGTCATCGGTAATCCATTAGGTACTGGTATTTCAGTTACCAATGGCATTATCTCAGCATTAAATAAAGAGGTGACAATAGAAAATGAAACGATGTATCTAATTCAAACCAATGCCGCTGT
>CALBGK010000126.1 GCA_937893115.1 uncultured Erysipelotrichaceae bacterium
GAAAAAAACCAAGTGTACCTTGGTTTATTGAGTAATAGCTCCTACTGGGCAAGTTCCAACGCAAGCTCCGCAATCGATGCATGTATCTTCGTTGCAAACCGATTTTCCTTCTTCGTTTAAAGTTAATGAACTAGTAGGGCAAACACCTGTACAAGCACCACAACCGATGCATGTATCATGATCAACTTTTACTGGCATTTTATTCCTCCTTGATACGTATTCATTATAACACTCATATCTGGCATTCTCAATAATGAATTAATATCTTATCTTGTCTAAAAATTGTTTAGTTCTATCCATTCTAGGATTATTAAAGAAATCCTCCGGATTATTCTCTTCAATGATTTTACCATCTTCTAAAAAGATGATGCGAGAAGCTACATTCTTAGCGAAATTCATCTCATGAGTGACTATGAGCATGGTCATACCCTTATCGCCTAGTTCCTTAATGACCATTAATACTTCTTTGACCATCTCTGGATCAAGAGCACTAGTCGGTTCATCAAATAACATGATTTCGGGATTCATCATCAAAGACCTAGCGATGGCCACACGTTGTTTCTGACCACCAGATAATTCATTTGGAAAACTATCAAATTTATCTTGTAGCCCCACTTTAGCCAAGAGCTCTAAGGCTTGCTCAGTAGCTTCTTTCTCGTCCTTTTTAAGCACTTTTAAGGGAGCTAGTAACATATTTTGTTTAACACTTAAGTGTGGGAATAAATTGAAGTGTTGAAATACAAAACCAATCTTAGAATAAACATATGCAGCATCATCTGGATTATTAAAATCAATAGCTCTATCATCATAATATATCTTTCCACTATCGACTATTTCTAAGCCACAAAGAGCTCGACAAAGAGTTGATTTGCCACTGCCTGAAGGACCGATGAGGCAGACAACTTCTCCCTTATCTATTTCAAAATCGATATTATCCAAGGCCTTTGTCTCACCGAATTTCTTAAGCAATTTTTCCGCTTTAATCATATTGTCAGCTTCCTTTCAATCTTGTTGGCAAAATATGAAATGACTATTGTCATTATCAAGTAGTAGGCGCTAGCCATGAGCAGAGGTATCAAATAGTTATAGTATTGTGAGCCGATGAGACGAGCCTGTTGAAGAAGTTCAACAACACCTATTGTCCCAAGCAATGATGAATCTTTGATGAGCATAATAAATTCTGATACAAAGGGTGCAACTAGCCTTCTTAAAGCTTGAGGCAAAATTACATAACGCATCGTCTGATATTCACTTAAGCCAAGAGTCTTACTAGCCTCATGCTGACCCTTGTCGATGTTGATGATTTGTGACCTGATAAGTTCAGCACAATAAGCACCAGAGTTGATACTCAGGGCAACAATACCACAAATATAGATATCGACACGCAAGTATGAGCCTGTAATCATCTGGTATAGTACGGGAAAGCCTAAGAAAAAGAACAAGATTTGTAGCAACATTGGCGTACCTCTGATGAGTTCGACATAGATATTGCCAAAAGCTTTTAAGATAAAATTCTTCGATAATTTGCAAAAGGCGATAACTATTCCTATCAAGGAACCAAAGATAGCACTTACCAGTGCTATCCCTAAGCTCATTAAAGCGGCTTTAAATAAGATGATGAAGTTTCCTGCAGTTAAGATTGATGATATATCCATTACATTCCCCACTTAGTTAATAATTCTTGATATGCATCAGTGCTCATATATTCTTGTAACAACTCATTGATTTTAGCGATTAATAAGTCATTGTCAGTACTTGTGATTAGGCCGTATGAGTCGCTAGCTAATTCTTCATCTAAGACAGTTAGAGAATCATCGGCATTTACATAATTCATAGCTACCGAAGTATCTAAGCAGACGCCATCATAAGCCCCAGTCTTTAATGCTTCAACTAATACCTTGGCATCTGTAGCTGTCACAACCTCAGCACCTTCAATGCTTTGAGCTAGTTCGACACAAGTTGTACCAATTTGAGCAGCGATTAATTTGCCATTTAAATCTTCTGCAGTATGGATGCCACTATCAGCCTTCACCAGTACTGTTTGACTGAGAATAGTACTTGTTTTTCTGGGTCATAGCTAAAGCCTGATACGCCTAGGTCAACTTGTTTAAGTTGAACAGCAGATACGATAGTATCAAATTCCATCTGTCTCCATTCGATGGTATAACCATCTAACTGTTCGACGATGGCATTCATCAAATCGATTTCAAAGCCAATCAATTCACCAGTTTCACTATCGATTGATTCATAAGGTGGATAGTCAGGTGATGTAGCGATAATAATGGTATTTTCGCTTAATAATTCGCTTTCAAAAGTCTCTTCAGTTTGAGCAGTTTCTGTATTTTCAGTGTCAGTAGGTGTTTGTGTAGATGAACATGCCACCAGCATGAACATAGCGATCAATAATAAAATAACTTTTTTCATTTGTCTGTTCTCCTTCTTTTTATATTTTTTAATTAGTTTTTTATTTTTACTTCGTCGATCACTTTCACTCACATCATCACCTCCCAAATAAAAATGTCGTCTTTAAACATAAAGACGACATGAATCGCGGTACCACTTTATTTGTTCTCAAGCATCGAGAACCTCTCTAACCATAACGCTAGTCTTGCGTCATCCCTACTACTAGTTCAGGACGATATCTCCCAAATGCGTTTCACTGTCGATTACTAGTCTGCTTCCACCGACCAGACTCGCTTTTTAGCATCCTTTACAGCTACTACCTTTGTTCATTGATAACTATATCTTACTTAAATCTCAATCAATGTCAATAGAAAACTTGAAAGTTTTCATGAAAATTTTATGAAAAATTATTCATGACT
>CALBGK010000127.1 GCA_937893115.1 uncultured Erysipelotrichaceae bacterium
AGATAGTTATCGTGATACTATCACCAACACGAATTTCACTTTCAGCTTCAATACTCTGTTCAATAATTTTTCCTTCTGCATAAGCTGAAGATATCACGTAATTATACTTAACATTGATACGATTATTATCAGCCCATTCATCAATCTGAGCTTTAGTATAGGTGCTGAAGTTTGGAACAGTAATGATGACATTGTCGATATCATCGCCTGCAGAGACAGTAACGATAATTTCATCACTTCTTTTAGCCTTGCCTTGAACATTAAGTTTAATGACCTTATCGACTTCATTTTCTTCGTCCAAGACATATTCGAAACTATAATTAGAAAATTTATTTTCATCCAACCACTGCTTCATTGTCGATTTAGTCATATTGTCTAAGCTAGGCAAAGCTACTTCTAAGTCAGGATCATAACCCAAAGATATAACAATAGTAATATCATTAGAAATTGATTCGCCTTCCTTAACTGATTGATAAGAAACTTGACCTTTTTCTACTTCTTCACTATACTCGTATCTAATTTTAACTATTTCATCAGATAGTTCATTACTCTGTTTCCACTCGATGACTTCATTTTCTGTCAGATTAGAAAAATTTATCGCTAGTACATCTTCTGGTCCGAACATGGAATAAGCCAAAAATCCAGCGATGACAATCAAGATAATCAATACTGTCAACAGGATAATATTCGTTTTGCTTTTAAAGAAATCTTTCATTTTAATTACTCTCACTAACTTCTAATTCAATGCGATCACGAACATCGGTAGTATAAAATTCTACAATTCTTCCATCAAAGATGATTTCACCAATATCGCGATGATTTATATTACTGAATTCGATAATGTCATTATATCCATCGGCACTAATTCCTAGATACAAGCGATAATGTCCGCTTGCTAAATCTTCTTTTGATAATGAAGTACTAGCTTTAAAACACATGCTGTCAAGATTATTTGAAGAACCTAGTATTTCACCATAATCAACTTCGCATGCATAGGAAGTAGTATCTATAGGATAAGATTTACCACTATCATCAACTAGATATACTTGGTGGTATTGTTTACTTTCATCAATTGGATAATCTGTTCCATAAATCATAGCATAACCATCAATATTCAATAATCCATCACTCTCTGATATCGTATTATAACCAAATAGTGAATTACTCAAAGTAGGTTTAGATATTTCTTCATAGTTCAAATCATTCTTCAGGACATCAAGTTCAAATCCAAATGAATAACGCTGATTAGTGCTCAAGATATATTTAATTTCATTCGCTGAACCCAGAGTCATATTGTAACGACTTTGGGTCGAGAATAGACGTGTTTGTTTCTCTATGCCTGATACATTAATTTTAATATAGACATCATAAGAACCTTCATCAATAGTCGACAGGTCTATTCTACCATCAAACATCGGATAATTATATGTATATCCATCATTTAGACTAAATCCATCACTCTCTAAGCTATCAAGAGTAAACTCATATACTTTTTCACTATCAGCCTTATCAATCAATACTAGCGTATGATTGATATCTTCACGCTCAATGATATTTACTTGATCCAAGATAGCGATGCCGCTTACGGTCAAATAATTTTCATCAAATGAAGCACTATATAAGGATTGTCTTATCGGGTTAGCTTCGACATTCGCTTCTGTGACAACTAGTGAATTTAAAGAATCTTTAATCAAGAAACTATATATCTTATTATTTATAGTTTTAGAAGGTAATAATTCTTGACCTTTAATATCAAAACTATATTCAGCTTCATCATTTAGATACTTAGTAATAACTTTCATTGTATAAGTACCTGCTTCAATTGATGAAAGGTCGATATCACCACTAAATGAAACTTCATAATCATTATCAAGGCTAGTATCTAATGTAAAAGAGTAATTATTATTTTCGCTTAATAGATTCAATCTCACTTCAACATCATCTAAACTGTTAATGACATATCTTTCTACATATGATTTACCTTCGATATGCAACAAGTCATCAAACCAATTATAAGCCGATAATTCACCTACATAATCACCGGTAGGATTTTCAACTTTTGTATAGTTTAAAGCCACTAAATCACTAGTAGGAACATAAGCTACACTCAGATTGTAATCATAAGTAGATATGGGATTTAGTTCCCCGGTTGTAATTGGTGTGCGATGAGTTTTGATATTGCCATTTTCATCTATCGCATTAGTTGACTGTATCTTGGTATAAGTGCCAACCTCACCATGAGTGATGACAATAAAATCTTTTTGATAATTGCCACCATAACCAGTCGTATAAAGAGTCTTAGTGCTGCTTCCAGGTCCTAGTTTAACATCGATATCAAAAGAATTGATAAGAGCTAAATCATACTGATTATAATCACTGAGATTACCATTATAGTTATTGGCATATTTATCAATGCGATAAGCAATAGCTGCTATCTTAACACCCCAATAAGGATCAGAAGCATATTTTACATTCATGCCACTACCCTTATTGCCAATTGAACTATTGAAGAAACGACCATCAGTAATATCAACAAATCCTCTTAAATTGATGCCCATCTGTTCGTTGATAGCTTGAGATACTGATTCAAAATAAGTCGCTTCATTAGGATTAGAATCAAAGGCATTCCAGCCGAAGAGATTGTTGCGATCTACAGCATAATTACTAGTACCATATAGTGACTCATGACATGCCAAAGCATAGACCAAAAGAGCATTACAACCATATTTATTCTGGGCATCAATAAAAGTCTGGGCCTCATTTTTCATCACCGACTTATCATAGTAGCCTGAATCCTTCAAAAAAGCTTCAAATTGCGGCGCAGTAATATTAGTCTTAGAACGAAGTGGGAGATATTGATAATAGCTATAGTCAGTTCCGACATAATTAGTCAAATTTCTATCACTATAGTAATGAATACCATCACTAGAATAATATCTTAATCCTGCTTTCATAAATTCTGGAGCAGGTCCTATCTTAGAACTATAGGCAACCGGCTCTAAAGAATTAGCTCTAGGATATACTTGATAATATGTAAGAACTAAGTCGACATAATTGCCATCACTTAC
>CALBGK010000128.1 GCA_937893115.1 uncultured Erysipelotrichaceae bacterium
TTAGTCAATACAGCTTATGCTACATTGATAATTAATAATGATAATAGAATAGTTTATGCTTATCTTGACGATGTAGAAAATAGTATTCTTTTTAATGAAGAAGGACAGATTATCACTAGCAAAGATGTGGAGGAATGGCCTCCTCTAAAAGAAACTGATGAGGACTTTAATTCTGAGATAGCTTTTATTGAATCTTCGATTATTGGTATGTCTCAGACAGAAGTAGAAACCTATATTAAAGGTTTAAACCAAGAGGATTTTGCCTCTATCGATATAAATTCATGTTTAATCAGTATCGATAATGCCTTTAGCAATATTAAAGGTCTAAGCTCAGTGCAAAATGTCGGGGTTAGTACAGTGACAAAATATTCTCTCACTGACGCTAGTGAAGAGGCTAATGGCGATATTGATGTCATTACGACTTTTGCCCTTGTGACAACTAGTGAAAGCGGCAGTATTACAGGTGTAGTCTTTGATGAAGTAGAGACCAATGCTCAAATTGATATCAATGGTAAGGTATTGACTAGTCGCTTTGATACGCGTACCAAGATAGAAAAGTGCATCGATGGTCAAATCGAAGAAATATCTTCGATTCCTGCCTACTATTTAGAAGATATTAATGCCCTAGAAGAAAAAATGATGGGTTTAAGCTTAGAAGAAGCTTATAATTTAAGTGAAGATAGTGAATTTCTTCAAAGTTTAAGTATTGTGACCGACGATTTATTCTATGCCTTCTTGAAGGCTAGTGAAAATATGATTCCTTGGTATTAGATATGATTTGTGAAAACTGTGGAGCTAAATTTGATGATGAATTAGAGCGTTGTCCTTATTGTGGTACGATGAATGCTAAAGGAGCTTTTAAATCTTATCGCAAGAAATTATTTGGGATTAAAGATAACCTGGGCAAGCTTGATGATGAAGCTTATTTTTCTTTACAATAGTTAATTATTAGGTCTTTACTTAAAACTTTTGTAATTCTTTTGCTCTGTGTCGCTATTGGGGTAGTGATAGGATTTATGCTTCCAAGAACTTACTTTGATGCTGACTATGAACAAAGAGTTTACGAAGAAGTGGTTTGGTTAGCTGAAAATGACGCAGCCTTAAGCGAAGCTTTAAATAATCGAGACTATGCAACTTTAGAAGCCTTGAGAGAAGAGAATTATGGAGCTTTTTATGAGTGGAATCACTATGATATCTATGCCTTGATTGGTGCTGAAGAAGAATTAGCTATCTATACAGATATGGTAAATAATATCAATGAGAAATTCTTAAGCTTAGGACTAGATGCAGAAGAAACTAGAAGATTATATGATGAATGCAGTTATGAATATGGAGTGGACAGCGAGAGACTCTTAGAAGCTTTAAGTGAGGTTATATCATGATTAAGTGTAAAAACTGCGGAGCACAACTTGATATCAATACCGAGGTTTGCCCGTATTGTGGAACTGTTAATGATGAAGCGACTGAGCATGTCAAGAAGATGCGACATTTTGAGTCAGACTATGCTAATGTCAAAAAAGATGTCTTCTCTAATGTCAAGACCTTTTCTAAAGGCTATGGCAGTCTAATCATTTTGATTGTTTTACTCGTAGCTTGTCTAGTGAGCATCTTCGTGGGTGGAGCTTCTTATTCTATTATTGAAGCTATCTCTAATGCCAATTATCAAAATAATAAAGAAGAGATTATAGCTAATATAGAAAATTATATTGAAAACGAAGAGTATGAATTATTTGATGCCTATATGACATCAATAGAATATAATACTTATATTGATGATTTTAATCCTTATCGTCAGTTGTCCCAAATGGCAGATTGCTACCAAAGAATCAGAGAAGATATCTTTAATTATATCTTTGAAGCTTCTACTTATAATGATCCTATCGATGATTTAGTTCAACAGGTCACTAACTTCTATGAGACAGCTTATGAAGATTATTATGATGATAGTATCGATAGTAGTAAGTTGATAGCTAAGGTTGATGATTTGATGGTAGAATATTTTAATTTTACTAGTGATGATATTCTTCGTTTACACGAAGGAATAAGTGAGAGTGAATTATCGACAATATTATATGAGCGAATGGAGGCTATTCATGAAGAGCAAAATAGCTAAGCGAGTCATCAATATCTTGACAGTACTATCAGCCATCTTCTTAATCATCTTTGTCGCTTTTATCACCAATACTATTCTTTCAGATTTAGAAGATGCCAATAAGAAGAATCAATTTAGTGACTTCCATTATGCTTATTCAGAAAGTCGTTTCTATGACATGTACTTGATGACAGTTGAAAATAAAATTAGAACTGGTGAGTTATATCAAGATACTAGTCAATATGAATTATTTAGTGAATGTTTCTACTATATGATTTCTTATGATGAAACTAATGATGAAACATATAAAGAAGCATGCGAAGAAACTTATGAAAAGATAGAGTGGGAATTTCTAAAAGACAAGCTCAATGAATTGAGTTTAAAGATGAATGAAGAATGAAAAAT
>CALBGK010000129.1 GCA_937893115.1 uncultured Erysipelotrichaceae bacterium
AGTCAAAACATTCTTCTTCATCATATAAGACTTGAATATTTAATTCGTGTTCGCTATTGATGAAAGCAACTAAATCATTGATAATTTGTCGCTTATCTTCTTCAATAGCGATATCTTTATATTGGCGTACACTATGTCTTTGCGCTATTAATTCTAATTCATCCATAAATCATTTCCCACTTCTATCGGGCATCTTGCCAACAATATCATTAGCTAATCTAAAGGGATCAATCAGCTCGATAAAGATATCATCATAATCAAAATAGCAATAGTTTTTGATTCCCTCTTTGTGCATCTCAACTATCCCAGCCTTATTTAGAACTTGTAAATGATGAGAAACGACTGGACGCGAAAGATTAGCCATCTGCATGATGGTTCCAACTCTCAAACCTCTACAATCGCCATTTTCTAACATCTTTAAGATGATGTGTTCTCTCGTCTTATCACCTAGAGCAGTCAAAACATCTGAAATATCTTTAAATTGGTTACTTAATAAATTTATATCTTCATTCATCTATATTCACCATCGCTAACGATATTACAAGTATATCATTTAATAATCCAAAGTATTCATTGGTAAATAAAACGAAGACAATAAAAGATAGCGTGTAGCTATCTTATGCATTTAAGTAATAGTACAAGAGGGCTTGGGTGCCTAAGTCTTGATAACCCATATCTTGAACCTTTTGATACTCCTTAAGAATTTGTCTTAAGACATCGAGTTTTAGGCCATTTCTAGCTGCCTCTTGTTCAGCTAAAGTTAAATCCTTGACGATATGTTTAACATAAAAGCCAGGTGTAAAATCATCATTTAAAACTTTATCTATCATCAAATCCATTTGACATGAAGCAGCCGCTCCCTTGCTTATGGAATTGAGAACAGTAGTTAAATCAAGATTAGATTTTTTGATATAAGCTATTGACTCTAAGACACCAGCTAAAGTTCCGGCCACAGCAATCTGATTGGCCATCTTGGCATTTTGGCCACTACCAGCTCCCCCCATATATTGGATAGTTTTGCCCATAGCCGCAAAGATAGGATAAGCTTTGTCATATGTTTCTCTGTCGCCACCTACCATGATGGATAATGTTCCTTTTTTCGCACCGACATCACCACCAGTAACAGGAGCATCTAAGATAGCTAATCCCTTATTTTTAGCTTCTAAATATAATTCGCGAGCGAGGGTAGGACTTGATGTTGTCATATCGATTAAGATAGCATCTTCTTTCGCTAATTCTATCGCCTTTTCTTGACATTCTTTTACATCACTAGGAAAACCGACAATAGTGATGATGGCATCCTTATCTTTAATACACTCTTCAAGACTGTCACATACTGTAGCTCCATCTTCTCTTAAAGGCATAGCCTTATTTTTGCTTCTGTTATAAACACTCACTTCATAGCCATTTTTAAGAAGATTTCTGACCATGGAAGAACCCATGACCCCTGTTCCAATAAAACCTATTTTCATACAAACTCCTAACTACTAAAAAGGTTTATGCATATACATAAACCTCATCAATTTACTTAACTGCAATAATTTTAATCATGTTGGCTGATCCTTCGCCTGTTGGATAACCAGCTGATAATAGAATCAATTCACCAGGTTTAATACCATTTTCTTTAGCGACCTTGCTGGCGAGTTCATCATCATTAGTCATATTATTTTGAACATCTGATAAGACTGGATGAACACCCCAAGAAACGGTCAAGGCACCAAGAACTTCCTTAGAGAAAGTTACGGCATAAATCGGCACTGTCGGACGATATTTAGATATTCTTCTAGCTGTCGTACCACCTTGAGTAAAGACGATAATCGCTTTAATATCTAAGTTCATGCAAGCTTCTACAGCCGTCAAACCGATAGTGTCTTGAATACTATTAGCAACTCTTTCTCTTAGATGATTTAAGTAATACTTATGTGAGAAAGTATTTTCAGCTGCAAGAGCGATTTCAGCCATTGTCGATACTGCCTCAACTGGATATTCACCAGCTGCCGATTCAGCCGACAACATCACTGAATCACCACCATCTAAAACTGCATTGGCAACATCCGATGCCTCAGCACGAGTACAACGAGGATTATGAGTCATTGAATCTAACATATGAGTAGCGACAATGACATACTTGCCATATAGGTTAGATAGACGAATCATTCTCTTTTGATAGATAGGTACCATAGAGGTAGGGATTTCTACACCTAAATCACCACGAGCTACCATGATACCATCGACAACTTCAAGAATTTCTTCTAAATTGTCATAGCCTTCCTGATTCTCTATCTTGGCGATGATATTCAATTTCTCCTTACCATATTTCTTCAATAAATTTCTTAGTTCAATGACATCTTCTTTGCGTCTAACAAATGATGCAGCGATGAAGTCGACCATTTTCTACTCCAAAGCGAATATCTTCTTCATCTTTTTTTGAAATAAATGGCATTGATAATTTAACACCAGGTACATTGCAACCCTTGCGAGATGAGATGACACCATTTACTTCGATGCGGCAACGCAAGCTATCACCCTTATTCTCTAAGACGGTCAAGCGTTGTTTACCATCATTGATCAAGATGACATCACCACTTTTGACATCATCAAATAATTCAGCACATTGAACATGGAAGCGCTCATGGCTACCCATTATCTTTTCTTTAACTAATTCTACCTCTTCGCCAATCTTATATTCTTCTTCGCCATTAGCGAAGTCTCCAAGTCTAATCTCTGGTCCCTTAGTATCTAGCATGATACCGATGTTGAGATTGTTTTCGCTAGCGACTTTTCTAACCATATCGATACGAGCTTTATGGTCGGCATAGTCACCATGTGAGAAATTTAGACGGGCAATATTCATGCCGGCCTTGGCCATTTTTAGTAAGATTTCATAGCTCTCACTAGCTGGGCCAATAGTACATACGATTTTTGTCTGTTTGTGCATATTAACCTTTCTATTATACAAGGCGATCGAATAATCTATATAGGTGTCTCTTTTGTGTCTTTGGCATCATGAGGGCATC
>CALBGK010000130.1 GCA_937893115.1 uncultured Erysipelotrichaceae bacterium
TCTCACCATAAAGGCTCATATATTCATCTACATCGCTTATATAACTATAATTCTTTTCTTCTTAATTAAAATCATTGATCGTTTTGCTAAATGATAAGACATTATCTAAGCTATCATATTGAGAAATAGATGGCAGATATGATAAAAATTCTTCTTCGATTATGCCCTGTTCCTTTAAGAAGAGAATGTCATCAATAATCGTTATGAATGATTTTTCAGGTATATAATTGACCCTATGAGCTTGATTGTTATTAGCTATGCCAATAACTTCAAAATCATAAGTTTTTATTACTTCTCTCCCTTTGTCCGCATTTACATACAAATTATAACTAATGATATCACCGATATTAATCTCATCCTTACTAAATGCCCGGCCTCTTAGTTCGTCGCTAGAAAAATATTCTTCTTCACTTAGCGTTGATGCAAGGCGATAATAGTTACCACCAAATAGTGTCTTCCCTTCAACTATTCTTTTGAAAGATTCAATAGTATAACTTAATGATGGATAGTCAATATTGTCATCAGCTTGCAAAAGAAAAAAATCTCCATATTGAGGCAATAAGAATACCAAGCCATTAGTCAAAATATTAATATCATAACTAAACGGATGAGAGATTTCTTCATATAGATAGGCTAAGTCCTGATGATAGCTTAAAGCTTTTTCGTAAGTGCCTTCTTTTGTCTTTTCAACAAATTCTCTTTCGGTAGTAATTGTCAAAGGAGAATATGTAATTATTTGAGGATTGATGCTTGAATCTAAAGAGCTTTCTATTTCTGACGATACAGATTTCAATATAAAAACTGCTGATAGCGAAGAAAATAAAATACTTGTAAGCACAATCAACAAAAAAGTCTTCATCTTCTGATTAAAGACAGATAAAAAAGCTCGTTTTAACATAAGTTTTCACCAAACAAAATCTACGATAGCCCTATTATTTATAATTATATAAGCAATATTATTAGAGTTTTAAAATGCAAAAAACGACATCAATAAATAATCGAATGAAAAGTATCTTTAAAAATGCTAAGCATTAACACTTAACATTTTCGGAAATTAATAACCGTAACAAACTCTTCTACCTTCTTGCTTCACAGTTTGTTCTGATTGCCAACCACAATTACTGCACTTCTTGTATGCGCTGTAAACCCAACGAAGCTGTCCCATATCATAACCATTGGAATATCCATGAATGCAATAATCTCCTTCGTAGTCTTGCCATTCAGTAGTATAACCAGGAACAGTACTTACACTCATGCTCCCGCAGTGTCCGCAAGGTGCGGCTCTCAAAACAGTAACGCTCTCAGCTTTAATCGGACTCACTGCCGATACAAATGCCAAAGTAAATAATGCAAAAATGCATGTAATTATTTTTTTCATAAATACATTACTCCTTTATGAAATAATTGTATCATGGCTATATAAGCGCTTACAATTCTTTATTAACATTTTCTCATTTATACCTGCTCCTACATAAACATATATACAACAGAGTAAAATTAATCGTATTGATTATAGGTGGGAAGTACGCTTTTTTAAAATAACATATGTTAAAATAATCCTCGCTTATCCCATAAAACATTAAATAATACTAGCGTTCACACCTAACACTTCTGTATCATCATGTCGATGATTTCTAAATCAGTTTGAGCCATGCCGTGCGAAGCTAATCTAGAAATATTGGCGATGGTATTTTCTACTCCTTTTTCGATTAGACCGTCACCATCTTTAAACTCTTGATGCATCTTATACATATTATAGCCAAGTACACCTGCATCGATTGCGGATTGTATCTTTGCTGCACAACTTGCCTTAGCGCCATCGCAAACCATTCCTGATATGATGCCTAGGGCATTGACGATGGTATGAGCTACAGTGACATAGTCTTTTGTATGTAGATATGCAATGCCAGCACCTGCACCAGCTCCAGCGCTAGTAGCACCACAAAAAGCACTTAAGCGACCTATACCTTTTTTGAGATGGATGGTCACTAAATCGCTGACAATTAATGCTCGATATAATTCTTCTTCGCTAAAATTCAATTCTCTAGCATAAACAATGACAGGTACTGAAGCGGTTATTCCTTGATTCCCACTGCCAGAAACAATTACAACTGGAAGCTCACAACCATTCATTCTCGCATCGCTGGCACTAGCGGCATAAGCCTTCATCTTGGTATATAC
>CALBGK010000131.1 GCA_937893115.1 uncultured Erysipelotrichaceae bacterium
CATCTCTAAATCATTCGGAGGTGTTAAAGCTTTGCAAGATGTATCACTGACAGTTGCAAAGGGTGAAATATGTGCTCTTATGGGTGAAAATGGCGCTGGTAAATCAACACTGATGAATATTCTAACCGGTGTTATTTCTATGGATACAGGCACTATTGTCTTTGACGGAAAGACCTATGATGATCCATCGATCAATCAGATGGAAAAAGCAGGCATATCATTTGTTCACCAAGAATTAAATGTAATTAATGATTTAATGGTATATGAGAATATCTTTTTAAATCGTGAGATAAAGACAAAGCTAGGCTTACTAGATAGTAAAAAGATGATTGCGGAAACACAAGAATTATTTGCGAGTTTAGGTGTTGATATCGATCCGACTGAACAAGTATCTGATTTAAAAACTAGTGAGAAGCAATTATTAGAAATTTGTCGTGCCTTACATATGGATGCTAAGCTTTTGATTTTGGATGAGCCTACTACATCGCTATCAAATGAAGAAGTTGAGCGTTTGTTCTCAATTCTTAGAAGAATGGTAAAACAGGAGAAATCCTTTATTTTCATTTCTCACAAAATGCCTGAGATATTTGCTATTGCTGACAGTTATACAGTATTTAGAAATGGACAATATGTATCCAGTGGCGCCATCAAAGAAACTACTCCAGAGAAGATGACTAGTGATATGACTGGTGAAACATTCTCGGAAAAAGAGATCTATAGTTCAAGAGAACTAGGGGATGTCGTCCTTAATGTTGTTAATTTATCTGGAGAAGGTTTTGAAGATATTAACTTTAGTTTGCGTAAAAATGAGATATTGGCCCTCACTGGCTTAGCTGGTTGTGGCGCTTCCGAACTCATGCAGACCTTGTTTGGTGCTAGTCCTATTGAAGGTGGATATATTGAGTGCCATGGCAAAAAAATATCTGGCGATATCAAACATTTCATGAAGAATAAGATTGCTATGTTACCAAGTAATCGTAAAGAGAATTCAGTTATTCATGATTTAACTATCATTGAAAATATGTATTCAGCCGAACATCAGATTAGTGGTACTCATCAATTGATCCATAATAATAAGGAATATGATAAATATCAAAAACAGAAAGATTCTTTAAAAATCAAAGCGGAGAATGCTTCTGATTCAATCAATTCCTTAAGTGGTGGTAACCAACAGAAAGTATTCTTAGCTCGTTGGTTAAATACAGAAGCAGATGTCTTATTATTCGACAATCCTACACAGGGGGTGGATGTTGGTGCTAAGGCAGAAATCTATCAGCTGATTATGGAATTCGCTAATGAGGGCAAGGCAATCATCATCAATACATTAGAGATTCCAGAGATTATGAAGGTTGCTGACCGTTGTATCGTCTTCTATGACGGTAAGATATCACACATCTTCAATCATGATGAAATCAATGAAAAAGATGTAATGTTATATTCAACAAACGCAATTAATGCGGAAGGGGACTAAGTTATGAATAAGAAAACTAACCTATTATCTAGTATTTCAAAATTGTGGTCACACTACAGCTACATTTTTGTCTTTCTATTAATCATAATCGTATATGCATTTGTCATCGGTAATAATGGTCAATCATTCAATGCCGGACACTTATCAACTATCTTAGCTAGCCAATATACCGTCATTGTCGGAACAATAGCTCTAGGTATGTCGCTAATCATCATCACTGGCCAGATTGACTTGTCAGTTGGTTCTACATTAGTTATTACTACTGCCAGTGCAATCGTGGGTTATAACTTGTCTGGTGGTAATATCTTAGTGATGATAGTAGCTGCATTACTATCAGGATTTATCTGTGGTCTAATCAATGGTCTATTTGTCGGACTTGCTAAGATGCCTCCATTTATTGTTACTTTAGGTACAATGCTTATCTATCGTTCATTAGCTTTATCATTTGTAAATGCGAGAGTTGATTATGCAGAAGCAGCAGGTATCTCAAGCGGACAATTTAAATTATTGAATACCTTTGATTCATATGAATTAATTCGTATGCAATTTGGTTCTGGTTCTTTAGACTTATTTGGCTTTAAGATTCCATATATCACTATGCTATTTGTCTTATTGACAGTATTATTTATCATCATCACGCAAAAGACAAAATATGGTAAGAGTGTATATGCTGTAGGTTCTAATGAAAAAGCTGCAAGACTTACTGGTATCAATGTTACTAGAGTTAAGATTTCTGTCTTTGTCATCACTGGTTTATTAGTTGGTGTAGCGGGTATCATGCAAGCTTGTAAAATGTCTAATGTCAATCCTGCATCTTCTGGTCAATCATATGAAATGTATGCCATCGCTTCTGTTGTCTTAGGTGGTGTCAGCATGTCTGGTGGTCGTGGTAAGTTATTAGGCGTATTCTTTGGTGCGATGTCATATTGTACAGTTAATACCATCATTGCGATTTCTGGTTTACCTATCACAATGCAAGATACATTCCAAGGTATCGTACTAATCGCTGTAATCTTCATTCAAACTGTATCACCAATCATCAAAGAGAAGATAGATCATTATCAAAAGCGCAAACAAAATCAATTGAGGAGTGAAAACAATGATTAATATAGGTGTAATTGGTTGTGGCAAGATTGCCCAAGTTAGACATATTCCTGAATATTTAGATAATAAGGATTGCAAATTAGTTGGTCTTTATGATTTAAATCTCGATAGAGCTAAAGAATTAGCTGAGAAATATGGTGCAAAAGCTTATTCTTCCTATGAAGAATTATTGAATGATCCAAGTATTGATGCTGTTAGTATCTGTACATCTAATGCGACTCATTGCGAGATTGCGGTTAAAGCCTTAGAAGCGAAGAAACATGTCCTTTGTGAAAAACCTATGGCTATTACATTAGAAGAATGCGAAAAGATGGTTAAGGCTAGTCATGATAATGGACGTTATCTAATGATAGGTCAAAACCAACGTCTGGCTAAGGCTCATATGGTCGCTAGAGAAATGGTTCAAAGTGGAAAATTAGGTAAAGTACTAAGTTTTAGGACGACATTTGGTCATGGTGGTCCAGAGACTTGGTCTATTGACGCTGGTAAGAATACATGGTTTTTCTCTAAACAAAAGGCTGCCATGGGTGCTATGGCTGATTTAGGTATTCATAAGACCGATGTCATTCAATACATCCTTGGTTCTAAAGTTTATAAGACTAGTGCAGTTTTAACGACTCTAGATAAAAGAGATGGCGAAGGAAATCTTATTGAAGTTGACGATAATGCCATCTGTATCTATACGATGAATGATGGTGTAATCGGTACGATGACTGCATCATGGACTTTCTATGGCGCTGAAGATAATTCGACTATTATCTATGGTACTAACGGTATCTTACGTCTATATGACGATGTAGAAAATAGTGTTAAATGGGTACATACTGATGGCAGTGTTGAATGCATAGAAGCTGATAAGATTCAAACTAATGACAATCAGACTAAATCTGGTATCATCGATGCCTTTATCGATTGTCTAGTAAATGATAGAGAGCCAGAAATCTCAGGTGATTCAGTATTATCAGCAATGCGTGCTGTCTTTGCGTCAATTGAATCTTCTGAGAAACATCAAGAAGTTGTCATTGAAGAAAATAAGGAGTAAGTATTATGAAAATGGGTTTGGTTAGCGCCATCCTAGATGGTTGGACATTCGAAGAAATGATCGATGTTTGTTCAGAGAATGGCTTTAAGTGTGTAGAAGTAGCTTGTTGGCCGCAGGGCAAGGCTGAAAGAAGATATGCAGGTGTTAGCCATATAGATGTCGACAATATGACTGATGAATATATCAAACATATTCATGACTATTGTGCAGCAAAGGGTGTTGAAATATCATCTTTAGCTTTCTATCCTAATACGATGGACCATGATTTAGAAAAAAGAAGTAAAAATATTGAACATTTAAAGAAAGTCATCAAAGCTTCTTCATTATTAGGCGTTAATATGGTTACTACTTTTATCGGTCGTGACCAATATAAGAGCGTAGAAGAGAATATCGAATTATTTAAAGAAATTTGGCCAGATATCATTGACTATGCTGCATCATTAAAAGTTAGAGTGGCAATCGAAAACTGCCCGATGTTATTTGGTAAGGACCAATGGCCAGGTGGTCAAAACTTAATGACTACTCCAGTTATTTGGCGTAAACTCTTTGCGATTATTGACTCACCATATTTTGGTTTAAATTATGACCCCAGCCACTTTGTATGGCAACAGATTGACTATATTAGACCATTATATGAATTCAAAGATAAGATTTTCCATGTACACTACAAAGATATCAAGTTATTTAAAGATAAACTTGAAGATGTCGGTGTCATGGCTTATCCATTAGATTATATGTCACCTAAACTTCCGGGTCTTGGCGATGTCGATTGGGGCAAATATGTATCAGCTTTAACTGATATTGGCTATGAAGGACCTACTTGTATCGAAGTTGAAGATAAAGCCTTTGAATCAAGTAAAGAAAAGATACTTGAAAGTATTAGCTTGTCTAAACGTTATCTCGATCAATTTGTCTATTAATATTAATAATATGAATTAAAAGGAATCTGATCAAAAGTCAGGTTCCTTTTATTATGCCCATTTATTACTTTCATTAGATAAGATGCTATGTTTATTATATAGATGTATAAATTTAATTAAAGTTAACTATATAAAGAAGAGGAGATGAAGAAGAGAGTAATAAGCTTCTTGTTAATGCTGATAGGAATATTTATTATTTTGCCAAGTGCATTGGTGGCAGAGGAGCGAATTGAAGTGCACATTGGCGATAGAGAATATACAAGCATAGTCGAAGCTTTAGAAGCCGCAAATCATGACGATACCGTTGAACTACCGGAATATCCTGACTTGACAAATGGTGAAAGTTTATATGTCAAAGACGGCTCCACATTAGATGGAGGTCACCGCAAAATTTGGACATATAATAAAAAAGGGACAAGCCATTTATCTAGAAGGCAATACCACTATCAAGGATATATATTCATCCATATGATTAAGCTGATTGTTGCATCAATGCCCTAAATGTTGCAAATGTGACTGTAAGCTGTGTCTTATTTGAAGCTAGAGATTGGACTTTTGATGGCAACATAGAATATAAAGATGCAATTGGCATTATTTATAACTGTGGCACAGTAAGCTTTGATGAAGAATTTAGGTGACTAGCTTTAACTGAGCCTAAAGTAGAAATATGTAATATTATAGTTGAACCATCATTATCTACTTGTACAAGCGAAAAAGATAAAAACTGTGATGAAGCAAATGGTTCAGGTTGGAATTGGAATAATGATTTAAAAATATGTGAATATAATGGCTTTGCGACTATAAAGTCGTTAATACAGCCGCAAAATAGATGGAAGGGGGAAGGAGAAAACATAAATGGATGATGTACTTGCGCATTTGTAACAGCGCTGGCAATACGTAGTTATCGCTAGTGGCCATTAGTTCTGCTTGGAACTATATTAATTTGGAATTGGGTAACAAATGCCGAAGGTGAAAGAAGAGCAGGGCTTGGGCACTTCGACTATTCATTTTTTGACCAGATAGGCTATCGTATCTTTATGGACATTTTGGGCGCAGAGATTATCGGCGCAGGAGTCTAGTTTAAAAAGACTGAATATCATATGATTCATTATCTAGATACTCAGTCTTTTATTATGATTGATTAGTCAAAGAAAGCTTCTATTCCATTGCTGATTAAGACTTTTTGGAAGTCATATAGGTCTTCTTTGTGAAGAGCTTTTACATCTTTATAAGCATAATCTCGTTTTAATAGTTCATACTTTCTTTCACCCATTTGGTGGAATGGGAACAGTTGGACTTTTTTAATTCCTATTTTATTAAATAGCTGACTAAATTTTAATGCGTCTTCAAGACTATTATTAAATCCAGGAATGACAGGAATACGAACTAAAACTTCTATACTATTATCAAGAGCACATTTTAAATTCTTGATTATTAATTCATTATGTACTGATGTGTACTTATAGTGCATATCGGAATTATGATGTTTGATATCAAATAATAATAAATCAAATAACTTAGCCAATTTCATAAATTGATCTTCTTGAATATAGCCAGTAGTTTCGATAGCAGTATGGATATTGGCCTTTTTTAATTTTAATACTAGCTCTTCGACAAAGCCTTCTTGCATCATGCCTTCGCCACCTGATATCGTAACTCCGCCACCGCTTTCTTCATAAAACATCTCATCTTGCATGCAGACATTAAATACTTCATCAACTGTTTTATTTTCACCTTCATAAGTTAAAGCTTCAGCTGGACAATTATGTACACAAGTGAGGCAGCCTTCGCATAAATCAGGATTAAATATTAGCTTGTCGTTTATTAAACTAATAGCCTTATTTGAACAATTATATAGACAAGTTAAACATTTTACACACTTGTCGTTATCATGTAAGATTTGTACTTTAGAAATTTGACTTTCAGGATTTGAACACCACTTACAACGCAAAGGGCAACCCTTTAAAAAGACAGTGGTTCTAATACCCGGACCATCATGAATACTGAATTTTTGAATATTAAAAACTATGCCTTTACTCATGATTGAATATTAACATAAAAAGCTTCTTCTTACAAAAATCTCATATTTTGGTTAACGTATGTTAACGAAAGTATAGAAAATCACTAGCTCCTATTGCAAGGCGGGGGGGGGGTAATTTATCATGGAATTGAAGGGTGGATGAATATATGCTTAAGAAGACAGTTATATTATTGCTTTCTTTTTTTATACTTAACTTTGGCATGATTTATGCTCAAGAGAATGAACCTGATGATATCGAATACGTTGTGACATATAATGATAGATTTGGTTCAGAATATGATGAAGTATTTAAGACGGGCGATACCATTATATTCAATATATCAAAAAATGCCAGCATCGAAATCGAGCCTATGATTTATCCGAAATATAATCCAAGCACTGGTGGAATATTCTATTGGTATTGTTGGTATGATAGTTTAAATCCAAATCGGACTGATGAAGAATTTCAAATTGGTGACCAGATCGATAAATTATATTTAAAAGAACTAAGCGACGAAAGAATAGGTGATGCTTATTATGGCGTCAATATTGAAGGTGAAAGATCGAGTGGTCGACCTTCATATGGTTGGGGGACTAAAGTTTATGAAAATAAACATGATGGTACGAGCTTAGATGGCAAACCTTATGTCTATGTCGATGTCGTACAAGAGAATTTAAAGGAAATTGAAGTGGCAACAATCCTGAAGATTATAAATTATATGAATGTTTTGATAGTGAAGAAACAGCTATTGAATATCTAGAAGAAGAATATGGAATTACCGAGGTAATTAGCGATAGTGGTTATCGCTTTCCTTATGCATCCTATGTCAATTTCAAGTTGAAGGATGGTACTACTTACTCTAATGAAGAAGGAGCTATCAATACCTTTATTTGGTCTATTAATACTTATGATGTTGATTATATCTTTGATGATTGTTATTGGACTAATACTAATAATATCCCGCTCAGTGGAGAACTAGTAATACAAAATCCTGTAAGTGATAATGTTGAAGAGAAACCAGTGCTACCAGTATGTGCTGGTGAAAAAGACAAAAACTGCGATGGAGTTGTAACTTGCGAAGAAGAAAAAGGCACAGGTTGGACTTGGAATAATAGTTCTAAAATTTGTGAATTCACTGGTTCTAGTGACTATATAGTCGTAAATACGGCCAGTAAATAATTTATAGATTTTTAAAAGGGAGTGAAAAACTATGAAAACAAAAACGAAGCTATGGGCATTATTTCTTGCGTGTATGATGCTGATTGTACTACTGCCAGGTTCTGTCTTGGCTGTAGGCAGTACCAACGTCTCAATTAATGGTTTAAATCTAGAAAGCGGCAGAATTTATAAGTACGGAGAAGGCACAGTATTATTTGATTCAGCAACTAATACATTGGTTTTGGAAAATGCCACAATTGAAGAAGGTGGTGATACGCCAGTGCCTGTTCTTGGAATTAGCGGTGATTTGACAATTGAAATCAAAGGTAATAACACCATAACTTCTCTAGAAAAGCGACCAATCTTTATAGGCCTTTATACTGACGGAACAGCTAATGTTACATTTAAGGGAAGCGGTGAAGATAAACTGACTATTGTAACTAATGGTGACGCCTTACAAGCGGATGGCGGAAACATCACCATTGATGGATGTACAGTGAATATCACATCAAATAATTGGGGAGGCATTTCAGCTTACGAATTAAATAACAGCAGTGGTTTAGTCGGTGGTAATCTTACTATCCAAAATCATGCGAATGTGACGGTTAATACATATACTGAAGCACTTTACGCTGATAAAGTTGTCACAATTAGTGATAGTAATGTTACACTTAATACTTTTGCTTCATCTCTAGTGGGCGCTAATGGAATAAATGTAAGCGATAGTACGGTGGCGGCCACTTCGACAGGAGATAAATATAACGCCTTATATTCGGCCTTTGGAACTATTAATATTTCAAATTCTGCAGTTGAAGCTTATACTATTTACGATTATTCATATCCGGCAATATGGGGAAATACGGTTAGCATTTCTAACAACAGCAACATATTAGCTGACAGTAATGGAGATTCTGCTATATATTCGGTTGTTGAATGCAATATTTTAGATTCAGATTTGAAAGTTGAAGGGTACTATGACGCTATCTGCTCTAAAGGGGCCATCAACATCAATAATGGTAAAGTAGAAGCTAGTTCTAATGATGAAAGTGCTTGCGGACTTTATGCTGTAAATAAAATATCTATCTCAGGAAGTCCTGATATTATTGCTTATGGCGGTATTGATGCCGAAGAAATTGCAATAACACCTAACGCAGGAGAAAAGTTAGAGGTAAAGGTGGGAGATCGCGCAAATGGTGATGCAGGTGCTACACATTTTAAAGATTCACCATACGCCGAATCTGTGACTTTTACTGTAGATGATGATTTATGGAAGAACACATATGCACATATTAAACCATATGCCCATGTAGAAGAACCCACTCTTCCAACATGCGCAGGTGATAAAGACAAAAACTGTGATGGTGTAGTTACATGTGATGAAGAAAAAGGTGCAGGTTGGACTTGGAATAATACTTTAAAAGTATGTGAATATACTGGTGGTAAAGACTATATCGTAGTTAATACAAGTGCTAAATAGATGAAATGGTTCCCTTGTGATGAATTATTGATCATAAGGGAACTTTTTATATGCAAATGAGAAGGAAAATAGAGGATTTAATGATATTATTTAAGTGAATAAAAGAGGGAATTGATATGAAAAATGTTGAACATTTCGGTGATTTGACACCACGCATGAATACCTATCGCGAAAAAGTGCTTGATAAGGTTCCTTATATCTGTTCAGAAAGGGCGCTTTTATGTACAGAAGCTTATAAGGAAAATATGCATCAGCCAATTGTAATTAAACGTGCTTTGATGCTTAAGAAGATTCTAGAGAAGATGACTATCTATATTGAAGATGAGACGATACTAGTTGGTAATCAGGCTTCATCTAATAAAGATGCGCCGATATTTCCAGAATACACTCTAGATTTTGTCATTAAAGAATTAGATAGCTTTGAAAAAAGAGATGGTGATGTCTTCTATATTACAGAAAAGACTAAAGAAGATTTACGCTCTATTGCTCCATTTTGGGAAAATAATAATTTAAGAGCTAGAGGTATGGCTTTACTTCCGGATGAAGTTAAAGTATTTATGGATACTGGCTTTTTTGGCATGGAAGGTAAACTAAATTCTGGCGATGCTCACTTAGCTGTCGATTATGAATCATTGCTTAAAAAGGGTCTTATCGACTATATGCATAGAGCAGAAGAATTAAAAGATGGTCTAGATTTATGTGTCAGCGAAAATATATCTAAGTATCACTTCTATAAAGCTGTCATCATCGTTTGCGAAGCAGTTAGAGACTTTGCTAATCGTTATGCAGATTTAGCTGAAGAGAAAGCTAAGAAGGCTTTAGAACCGCGTAAGAGTGAGTTATTAGAGATTGCAAGAGTATGTCGCAAAGTCCCATTTTATCCAGCTGAATCTTATCATGAAGCTGTTCAATCCGTTTGGTTTATCCAATTGATATTGCAGATT
>CALBGK010000132.1 GCA_937893115.1 uncultured Erysipelotrichaceae bacterium
ATCACTCCTCAACAACTAATTTCTAAAAATCGTACGCGTAATATAACTAACGCTAGACATATTGCCATGTATCTATGCAGAAAGATGTTAGATGCATCATATAAGGAAATAGGCAAGGAGTTTGGCAAAAGAGACCATTCAACTGTCATGAACGCCTGTGTGAAGGTAGAAAAGAATATAAAAACCAATCCTTTATATCAAAAAGTGGTTGAAGATATTGAGACAAAAGTTAAGATCAATCCACAATAAATCATAATTTATTCACATCATAGAAATGTTAAAATAGTCTTGTGAATAAAGGAAAATTTAACTTTATCCACATTATCCACATGCTTAATAATAATGATTAATATTAAAAAATAAAAAAAGAAGGGACCTCTTTATGCAATTCAAAATCTCGAAAAGCGAATTTCTTAAATCTTTAAATCTAGTTGCCAAGGCAGCTTCCACCACAACACCTATGCCATCTCTATGTGGTATTAAGATTGAAGCTACAGGTGATTCTATTACTATGATAGCTTCTGATTCTAATATTTCTATTAAATCTACTTTATATGTAAGTGAAGAAGAAAATGAATTAAGCATTTTTGAAGAAGGTGTATGTGTTATCGATTATCGTTACATCGTCGAAATCGTTCGTAAATTAGATGGTAAGACTATTACCCTTGAAATAATGGATGGCACATTGATCAAAATTACTGGTGGTACTTCAGAATTTAAATTAAATGGCATCCCAGTAAATGATTATCCAGAAATCAACTTTTCTATTTCTCAAAATAAATTTAAATTTAAACCTTCTATCTTAAACGAAATAGTTGAACAGACTTCATTTGCCTGCAGTGATAAAGAAACTAGACCTGCTTTGACTGGTGTCAACCTCATTGCTAAGGACAAAAAACTATATGTCAATGCTACTGACTCTTATCGTCTAGCATCTAAAATAATTGATATCGATGAAGATCTAAATTTCAATATTACTATTCCTTCAAAGCATCTATCAGAAGTTAGTCGTAGCATTCAAAATGAAAAGGAAATTGAAATTGCCATCGATAACCAAAAGATAGCTTTTATCTTTGATAACAATATCATGCTGACAAGGCTTATCGAGGACTCATATCCTGATACATCTAGACTAATCCCTAGTTCTTTCACTCAAACTTTAACTCTAAGTAGTAAAGATTTAGTAAACGCAATTGACAGAACATCATTCATTAAGTCTGATGGTAAAAATGTTGTCAAAATGGCTATTGATAGTGAATACTTGACAGTGACATCATCAAGTCAGGAAATTGGGTCATCATTTGAAAAGATAGCTATTATCAGCTATACTGGCAATCCCCTAACCATCTCATGTAGTGGTAAGTATTTGACTGATGCCATCAAAGCCTTAAAGAGCGAAACAGTAGTGATGAAATTTAATGGTGATATTAAACCTATCATCATTGCTAAACCAGATGATGAAAATATCCTACAATTGATTTCGCCAGTTCGTACTTATAACTAAAGAGAAATTTTAATTAAATATAAATCATCTAAAGTACAGCTCCTAGTAAAGTAGTTCTTTCAACAAGACCTACATACTAGGAGTTTATTGCTATTCTTGTATTATGCTCATTAATTATTTTATTGTTTAATTTTTGCTTAGACGCGATTTATTAGTTTGTGTATACCTACACAGTATAAAGCTTAATCTGTCTTAGAATGGCTTAAAATTGTATTATTTACCTTAATGTAGTATAATATCTATGAAATATGGAGAAAAAATTAACGATAGATAGTGAATTTATCACTTTAGCTCAAGCACTTAAATTCTTAGATTTGGTTTCCAGTGGCGGTCAAGCCAAATTTTTCTTGATTGAAAATGAAATTTTTGTCAACGGCGAAAGAGAAACAAGGCGAGGGCGTAAGTTATACCCTGATGATGTCATAAAATTTGAAAATCAAAGCTACAGGATAAATAAATGATTGTTAATAATTTATATCTTCGTGATTATCGCAATATTTCAAGAATTAATATTAGTTTTCATCCTAAGATCAATATTATTGTCGGTGAAAATGGAGCTGGTAAAACCAATATCCTCGAAAGTATGGTTTTTACATCTAATACCAGATCGTTTAGGACTTCTGATGATGAAGATTTAATAATGAAGGGTAAAGAAGCCAGTCTGATTGAAATTCATGGTGATAATGATTATCGAGTAGTTATTTCAAGACAGGGTAAGAGCTTATTTATCAATCGGCAATTAGTGTTGAAAACAAGTGAATTTATTGGCAGATTTAACTGCATTTTATTTAAGCCTAGCGATTTAGAATTATTTACTCAAAGTTCTAAGGAACGCAGAAAGATTGTAGATGTCGAAATAGGTAAGATCGACCATGAATATTTAAATTCATTAGTTCTTTATACTAAGTTACTCAAAGATAAGAATCATCTTTTGAAACAAGTCTCGATCGATAATATTTATTTAGAATCAATCGAAGAGACGATGGTAGATAAGATTTATCTAATTGAATCAAGAAGACAAGAATTCATTGATTACATCAACGAACATATTCAAGATATCTATTTCAAATTATCTAATCGACAGGATAATATTTTTTTAATCTATAAGAAATGTTTTCCGATTGATATTGATTCTATTACACAGGCAATCAAAAAGAATCACGATAAAGATTTTTTATATCATCATACGGTATTAGGTCCTCATCGTGATGATATCTTATTTAAATTTAATGATTATCCAATTCATACTATTGCATCCCAAGGACAGAAACGACTGGTTGTTGTGTCATTTAAGTTAGCTTTAGCTAGGTATATTGAAACTAAAACTAATGAAAAGCCAATAATTCTATTAGATGATATCTTATCAGAATTAGATTTAGCTAATCGCCAACGTCTTTTAGATTATATTCAAAATTTTGGTCAGACTATTATCACAACTACCGACATCATGGGATTAAATAGTTTAAATATAGGTCAAGTAATTAAAATTGAGAAAGGAGCTTTAAATGGCATCGACAATTGTTCATCACGATGATTATTCCGCTAGCGATATACAAGTGCTAGAGGGTTTAGAGGCAGTCAGAAAAAGACCAGGTATGTACATCGGAACTACTAGTTCTAGAGGCTTACATCACTTAGTATGGGAAATAGTCGACAATAGTATAGATGAAGTGTTGGCTGGTTATGCGACAACTATCGATATTAATGTTGATGAAAATGATATCGTTTCAGTAGAAGATGATGGTCGTGGTATGCCTACACAGATTCATGAAAAGACAGGTATATCAGCTGTTGAGACTATTTTTACTGTCTTACATGCCGGGGGTAAATTCGGTGGCGGTGCCTATAAAGTTTCTGGTGGACTTCATGGTGTAGGTGCTTCTGTCGTTAACGCTCTTAGTGAATGGCTAGAAGTTAGAGTCTTTCATGAAGGCAAGATATATTACGTTCGTTTTGAAAATGGTGGTCATACTTTAGAACCACTAAAGGTCATAGGTGAATGTGATCCACATAAACATGGCTCATTAATCACTTTTAAAGCTGACGATAAAATCTTTAAAGAGGGTGTTGCCTATGACTATCATACTCTCTATGAAAGATTTAGACAGATGGCTTTCTTGAATAAGGGAGTTAAGATTAATTTTACTTATACTAAAGGTGAAAAGCTTGAACATACCTTCCACTATGAAGGTGGCCTTAAAGAATATGTCTCTTTCTTAAACGAAAGTCATGAAATATTGCATAATGACATCGTCTATATCGATGATACTGATAATGATACTAATATTGCAGTTGAGGTAGCGATGCAATATAATACTACCTATTCACCAATGATTTATTCCTTCTGCAATAATATCAATACTGTTGAAGGTGGTACTCATGAAGAAGGCTTTAGGCTAGCCTTAAATCGTATAATTAATAAATACGCAAAAGACAATAACTTTTTAAAGAAAGATGACGAAAACTTGCAGACCGAAGACCTTAAAGAAGGTTTGACTGCCGTTATTTCAGTTAAGCATCCAGATCCTCAATATGAAGGACAGACTAAGGGAAAACTTGGAAATTCTGAAGTACGTAAGGTTGTCTCAGATATTTTTGGTAATGCCTTATCAAGATTCTTATTAGAGAACCCTAATCAAGCTAGGCTAATTGTCGAGAAGGCTATTGGTGCCGCTAGAGCTCGTCAAGCTGCAAAAAAGACCAGAGATTTAACTAGAAGAAAAAACGCTTTAGAAATTTCTTCTTTACCTGGTAAGTTGGTTGATTGTTCATCTAAAGACGCCAGTATATCTGAAATATATATAGTCGAAGGAGATTCAGCCGGTGGTAGTGCCAAGATGGGCAGAGATTCTACCTTCCAAGCTGTACTTCCTTTGCGTGGTAAGATATTAAATGTTGAAAAGGCTAATATAGATAGAATCTTCAATAATGCTGAAATACGTTCGATGATCACAGCCTTTGGTTGCGGTATGGGCAATGAAGTAAATCTAGATAAACTAAGATATCATAAGATTGTCATTATGACCGATGCCGATGTCGATGGTTCCCATATCTGTACCTTGATGTTGACTTTCTTATACCGCTACTTAAAACCTGTTATCGAAGGTGGTTATGTCTATATCGCTATGCCACCATTATATAAGCTATATCGTGGTCAAAAGACCTTAAAATATGTCTACACTGATGAAGAACTTGAAGAAGCGAAGAAAGAATTCGCTGGCGAAAAGTACGATATCCAACGTTATAAGGGTTTAGGTGAGATGGACCCAGTACAACTTTGGGAAACAACACTTGACCCAGCTGCTCGTACTTTAAAAAGAGTTTCTATTGATGATGCTGCAGTGGCTGATCAGGTTGTCAGCATGCTCATGTCTGAGAAGGTTGAACCTCGTAAGAACTTTATCGTTGAAAATGCCCACTTTGCGAAGAATCTAGATATATAGGAAGGAGATGTTAATGGAACAAGAATTTAATCATGGAAAAATAAAAGAAGTTAATATTTCCAATGAGATGCGTGATAACTTTTTAAGTTATTCAATGTCTGTGATTATCGAAAGAGCTTTACCTGATATTCGTGATGGCTTAAAACCAGTTCACCGTCGTGTCTTATGGGCTATGTATACCATAGGTAATACACCAGATAAACCACATATCAAGTCAGCCAACATTGTCGGTGAAGTACTAGGTAAATATCATCCACATGGCGATACTGCAGCTTATGATACGATGGTCAGAATGGCTCAAGATTTCTCATATCGTTATCCATTAGTAGATGGCCATGGTAACTTTGGTTCTATCGATGGCGATGGTGCAGCAGCTATGCGTTATACCGAAGCTAGAATGTCAAAAATATCAATGGAACTCCTTCAAGATATTCGTAAGGAGACCATCGATTGGAAAGATAACTACGATGCTCGTTTTAAAGAACCGGTTGTCCTACCTAGCAAATTTCCTAATCTTTTAGTCAATGGTTCAACTGGTATTGCGGTTGGTATGGCTACTAATATGCCACCACACAATCTAAATGAAGCTATTGATGCCACAATTGCGGTCATGGAAAATCCTGATATTACTATCCAAGAACTAATGGATAATTATATTTCTGGACCAGACTTCCCAACTGGTGGTTACATTGTTGGCAGAACTGGCATCAAGCAAGCCTACGAAACAGGTAAGGGTACTATTACTATTCGTTCTAAGATTGATATAGAAGAAAAAGAGAACGGTAAGAAACGTCTTATTGTCAGGGAAATACCATATCAGACTAATAAATCTACTTTAGTTGAAAAGATTGCTTCTTTAGTTAGAGAAAAGATCATCGATGGTATTACATCCCTAGTTGATGAATCTAACCGTGATGGTATTAAGATAGTTATCGACTTACGTCGTGATGTACAAGTAGAAGTTATTTTAAATCAGCTATATCGTTTGACTGGTCTACAAACTACACTTTCTATCAACAATAATGTCTTGGTCGATAATAGACCAATGTTACTATCACTTAAAGAAATATTAAGTTACTATATCAAACATCAAATTGATGTCGTATCTCGTCGAACTTCTTTTGACTTGCAAAAAGCTGAAGATAGAGCTCATATCTTAGAAGGCTTAAAGATAGCTCTTGATTATATCGATGAGATAATAGAACTCATTAGAAGTTCTAAAGATAGCGATGTCGCTTTAAAGAATTTGATGGAACGATATCGTTTAACTGAAATTCAGGCTAAGTCTATTCTAGAAATGCAACTCAGAAGATTGACAGGGCTAGAAAGAGATAAGATTATAACTGAACTTGATGAGTTATATGCGACTATCGATGATTTAAAAGATATCTTGGCAAATCATAGCCGTATTGTAGAAATCATTAAGAATGAATTATTAGATATCAAAAATCGTTACGGCGATGAGCGAAGAACAGAAATTATCGAAGGTGATGTCGATGTCGAAGATGAATCACTGATTCCTGTTTCTGATGTCATCATCTCAATGACGGTCAATGGTTATATTAAGCGATTACCTATTGATACTTATCGTATCCAAAATCGTGGAGGTCGTGGTGTTAAGGGCATGACTCTAAATGAAGACGATATCATTGAACAAAATATTACGATGTCAACACATGATCATCTACTATTGTTTACTAATAAGGGTAAGATCTATCGCATTAAGGGATATCGTATTCCTGAAGCCACTCGCAATTCTAAGGGTCTACCTGTTGTCAATCTCTTAAAATTAGATAAAGACGAAAAGGTTAAGACATTAGTTGTGATGGGTAAAGATGATAAACTTGATGGCTATCTCTTATTTGTCACTAAGAATGGTCTATGTAAACGCGTCGAATTAAAAGAGTTTAATTTGATTCGTCAAAATGGTAAGATTGCCATTACCTTAAAAGATGATGATGAATTAGTTACAGTTAAACGTACTAGCGGTAATGACCAAATAATCATCGCCGCTTCTAATGGCAAGGCTGTTCGCTTTAAGGAGGAAGATATTCGTCCGATGGGTAGAAATGCCAGTGGCGTTAGAGGTATGAATGTCGATGGTTCAAGTGTCATTGGTGCATGTACAGATGCTGATGGATCATATATCTTAGTCGTTTCTAAGAATGGTTATGGTAAGAAGTCATTACTTGATGAATATCGTATTACCTCTCGTGGTGCTAAAGGTGTCAAGACCATCCAAATTACCGAAAAGAATGGTGACTTAGTAGCCTTAAAAGCTGTTAATGGTGATGAAGATGCCATCATTATGACCGATAATGGCATTGTCATTAGAATTCCTATCTCTTCTTGTTCGACACTAGGTCGTTCGACACAGGGAGTTAGATTAATAAAACCACAAGATGGTACATTTGTCTCAACTGTTACAATACTTGAACATTAAGAAGAGGAAGAGACAAAGGAAGAATAAACTATAGAAGGATGAGTTAAGCTCATCCTTCATCTGGTATTGAAGCACAAAGGAGGTTTTAGATTGCTTCAAAAAATAGATATTAAGAATATTCTTAATTTACTCTTAGGTAGTGCAATTCTTGCCTTCGGATTATATAATATTCATAATTTTGCTCAGATTACTGAGGGTGGTATCTTAGGTTTAACTTTGCTTCTACATGAATGGTTTAATTTGTCACCATCGCTTTCTGGCTTAATTTTTAATACTCTATCTTATTTATTAGGATGGAAGATACTTGGTAACAATTTCATCTTGAAATCATTTATTGCTGCCATGGGTTTTTCTATCTTCTATTTTATTTTTGAACAGTTTCCACCAATATATCCTGATATTGCTAATCACCCACTGATATCAGCAATTTTAGGTGCAATCTTTGTCGGAGTGGGTGTTGGTATAGCTTTAAGAAGCGGTGGTGCACCAGGTGGCGATGATGCCTTAGCTATATCTATTTCATCAATGACTAAAATTAAGATTCAATGGATATATTTATTCTTTGATCTACTTATCTTATTATTATCATTAACTTATATTCCTTTTAATAAAATTATTTATTCTTTA